>NZ_JBFTJR010000032.1:0-57271 GCF_056395525.1 Caulobacter sp. 10L414 | reverse complement strand
CCCCCGCCGCGGCCCAGCCGCCGGCGCCGCGCCCCGAGCCGGAACCGCCGGCCAAGCCCGATCCGGCCGCGCGTCCCCCGGTCGCCGAGCGTCCGGTGCAGGCCCTGGCCGAACGCGCCGAACGCAAGCCGATGCCCGGCGGCGTCTATTGGAGCATGGCGGTCTGCGTCGCGGCCCTGTGGGCGGTGGCGCCGGTGATGTTCGCCCTGGGCTATGGGCCGACCCTGCCGATGCCGGTGACCATGGCGGTGTTCGCGGCCCTCGCCGCCGGTCCGGCCGCCTTCATCCTGCTGGCCGCCTACATGCTGCGCCAGGCCATGGGCGTGTCGGCCGAGCTGCGCCGTACCCGCCAACTGACCGACCAGTTGCTGACCCCGGCCGCGCTGGCCGCCGCCGGGGCTGCCGGCGTGGTCGACGCCCTCAGCGGCCAGATCGACGCGGCCACGAGCGCCGCCGACGCCGCCCGCGAGCGCATCGTCACCCTGCGCCAGGCCCTGGCCGAGGAGACCGCCCGCCTGGTCGAGGCCGCCGACTCGTCGAGCCGCATGGCCAAGCAGCTGGCCGAGGGCCTGGGCCACGAGCGCAACGCCATGCAGGCGCTGTCGGCCACCCTCGACACCCAGTCCACCGCCGTGGTCGACGCCATCGGCAGCCAGGCCCGCATGGTCGCCGAGGCCTCCGACCTGGCCGAAACCCAGCTGCGCGAGGCCGAGGCGGCGCTTGCCGCCCGCGCCGCCGATCTCGCCGCCGCCGCCGCCGAGGCGTCGGACGCCGCCCGCGTCGGGGCCGAGGACCTGTCGCGCCAGATCGCCCGCCTGGAAACCGCCGGCCAGGGCGTCGGCGACCAGATCGGCAGCGTCGAACGCAGCCTGGCCTCGCAGCGCGCCGCCCTGGTGGCCGCCGCCCAGGCCCTGCGCGCCGACCAGGAGGACTTCTCCTCCGAGACCGAGACCCGCACCGCCCAGCTCACCGAGTTCGTGGCCTACACCCGCGTCGGTGCTTCCGAGCTGGGCGACATCGCCGCCATGGGCGCCGAGGTGCTGCGCGGCCTGATCGTCTCGTCCGGCGACCAGCTGCGCGAGATGGCCGAGGCCGCCCGCGCCGAACGCGAGGCCCTGGCCGCCGAGACCCAGGCCGCCCTGGCCCGCCTGGAAGCCGCCGCGGTCGACCGTCGTGGAGACCTTGAGGCCGAGCTGACCCGCGCCATGAACGCCATCACCGACGCCGCCCAGCGGGCCGGGGAGGGCGTGGAGCTGCGCGTCGAAACCGCTCGCGGCCGCGTCGACCAGCTGAACGAGATCGCCTTCTCGGCCGGCCAGAAGGCCGACGCCGTGTTCGAATCGCGCATGCAGGAAGCCCGCGACCTGATCGAGAACTCGGCCCAGGTGGTCGAACAGGCCGGCGCCCGCACCGCCCAGAAGCTGGCCGAAAGCGTCGAGACCGCCCGCAGCGCCATCGCCGAGATGGAACGCCTGCTGGTCGAGGCCGGCCAGAGCAGCGCCGCCTTGCCGGGCGAGGCCCTGGCCCGCGCCGCCGAGGTCCGCGCCCAGATCGAGAAGGGCATCGACGACCTGCGCGCCGCCGCCCGCCGCACCGCCGAGGAGACGGCGGCCATCGACCAGGCCTTCCAGGATCGCGTCCGCCGCAACTACGAGATGCTGAGCGAGGCGGTGACCCAGATGAACGCCGCCGCGGCCCAGACCCCGAGCTTCGCCGCGCCGTCGAGCCGTGGCGCCTCGGCCCTGGTGCGTCCGCCGCAGATGTCGCCCCAGCCGGCGCCTCAACCGGCTCCGCCGCCCCAGCAGCGCCAGGCGCCGCCACCGCCGCCTCCGCCCGCGCCGCAGCCCCCGCGCGCCCAGACCCCGCCGCCGGCCTATCCCTCGGACGACTTCGCGCCGCTGGAGCCGCCGCCGCGCCAGCGCCTGAAGCTGACCCCGACGGCCACCGACGACGAGTTCCGCACCATGTTCGACGCCGCCGGCGGTCGCGGCGCGGCGCCGGCTCCGCCCGAGCCCGTCCAGGACGAGGGCGGCTGGAGCTGGAAGAACCTGCTGGGCGACATGCAGGGCAGTTCGCCGGGCGACGCGGCCCTGGGCGAGAAGCTGGCCGGCGAGATCCTGGCCATGGGCATCGACCCGTCGGCCCTGCTGCCGCGCGGCCGCATCGACGAGATCGCCGCCGCCATCCAGACCCATGACGAGGCCGGCGCCCGCGAAGTGGTCAAGAAGCTCGCTCCCGCCGCGATCCGCCGCCTGGTGCGCCGCCTGTTCTCGGACGCCACGCTGAAGGCCAACGCCGAGCGTTTCGTGCGCCGCTACGCCGGCATGGTGAGCGAGGCCGCCCAGCAGGATCGCGAGGGCTTCCTGGTGGCCGCCCTGCTGGCCTCGGAAGCCGGCCGCGCCTACCTGCTGCTCGACGCGGCGGCCAGCGACCTGGCCTGATCGCGTGTTGAAGCGCGCCTTCGACTTCGCCGCCGCCGCGGCGGGCCTTGCCGTGCTGGCCCTGCCGCTGGCGGTCGTGGCGGTGCTGGTGCGCGCCACCTCGCCGGGGCCGGCGGTCTACTGGTCGCAGCGGGTAGGGCGGGAGAACCGCCTCTTTCCGATGCCCAAGTTCCGCACCATGCGGATCGACACCCCCGAGGTCGCCACCCACCTGCTGGACGACCCGCACCGCTGGCTGACGCCGGTCGGGCCGTTCCTGCGCAAGACCAGCCTCGACGAACTGCCGCAACTGTGGAGCGTGCTGGTCGGCCACATGAGCCTGGTGGGCCCGCGCCCGGCGCTGTTCAACCAGGACGACCTGGTGGCCGCCCGCACAGCCGCCGGTGTCCATGCCTTGCGTCCGGGCGTCACCGGCTGGGCCCAGATCAATGGTCGCGACGAGCTGGCCATTCCCGAGAAGGTGGCCTTGGACGCCGAGTACCTGGCCCGCGCCTCGTTCCTGTTCGACCTGAAGATCCTGCTGGGCACCGTGGCGCCCGTGGTGCTGGGCAAGGGCGTGCGGGCCTAGGGCAGGCTATCGCGGAGGGCGTAGACGCTGACCACGCATAGGGTAAGCCAGCCGCCTATCGCCCAGTAGGTCCGGTGCGGCTTGGCGATCAGCGGGCCGCCCGGAAAGCGTCGCCTGTACTCGGCGGTGATCCGCATGCCCTCGATGTTGGTATGCCAGCGTTGGCTGTAGCGTGCGTCGAGTTGCGGGTCCGTGGCCAGCAGGGCGGCCGCCATGGCGTTGACGATCTTCACGCCACGCAGGGCGAGAGCGCCCCCGGCGGCGCCCACGGCGAGAAATCCGAGAAGTCCGAGAACCATCATGGCGACCGCAGGCTAGCCGCGAATTCGCAGCGAAGCGAGACCATGCGCGTCGCCGTCGAGCGCAGATCCGGTCTCGGCGGAACGGCGCCGTGCACGGAGCGTTGGCTCGGTGCATCAACACGGAGACACGCCATGAAGCGGATCGCCCTGACCGCCGTTGCTTTCGCCCTGGTGGGCGGCGCGGCCTTCGCCCAATCGACCATCGCCCGCGACGAGACGCTGAGCGCCAAGGGCAGCTTCACCGTCGGCCAGATCGAGGACGCCGACGTCATCGACTCGGCCAACCGCAAGGCCGGCGAAGTCGAGCACGTACTGCTGGACGCCGCCGGCAAGCCGACCGCCGTGGTGATCGAGATCGACCGCGTCGGACCTGACAAGAAGGTCGTCGTGGCCTTGGCCGACGTCTCGGTCGCGCCCGAGCCTGGCGACCCCAACGACTACGTGGTCCGCACCAAGCTGACCAAGGACCAGCTGGCCAACCTGCCGGACTGGAAGCCGTAGGGACGGGAGGGGGAAGGAGCGGGTGCGCTTCAGGCGAGCTCGCCGTAAGCCTTTTCGACAGCCGCCACGAACCGCGCGTCGCTCGCCAGTTCGGGCGGGAACACCGCTTCCACCGCCAGGAAGGCGGCGACGTCGCCCTTCGCCTCGCCGGGCAAAGCCTGGACCACGGCCAGCAGCCGGTCGGCCAGGGGATCGGTGACGGCCGCGCCCTCGGCGGCGCGCAGCTTCAGGAACTGGAACCAGGCGGCGATCGGCACGGCCAGGCGCTCGACGCTTCGGCCGGCCTCCAGGGCGTCCTTCACCGTTCCGAGAATGCGGAACGGCAGCTTCTGCGATCCGTCCCAGGCGATCTGGCTCAGCAGGTGGCGGATCTCGGGATTGCGGAAGCGGTCGAGGATCGCCTCGGCGTAGGCGGGAAGGTCAAGGCCGCGCGGCGCGGTCAGGGTGGGGATGATGTCCTGGGCCATCAGGTCGCGGGCCAGGGCCTCCAGCGCCGGATCGCCCACCGCCTCGAACACCGTCTCATGGCCCTTCAGCAGGCCCGCATAGGCCAGGGTGGAGTGCACGCCGTTCAGCAGGCGCAGCTTGGCCCGCTCGAAGCCGCGCACGTCGTCGGTCAGGGTGACGCCAACGCTGGCGAGGTCCGGCGCGCCGTCGCCCAGCACGTCCTCGACCACCCACTGGGTGAAGGCCTCGCGCTGGATCGGCCAGGCGTCGAACAGGCCGGTGGCGGCCTGCACGCGGGCGCGCAGGGCGTCGTCGGTGGCGGGGGTGATGCTGTCGACCATGGTGCGCGGGAAGGCGCCGTTCGCCTCGATCCACGAGGCCAGGGCCGGGTCGACGGCCTGGGCGAACGCCACGGTGGCGGCCTTCAGGCGCCAGCCGTTGTCGGCGAGGTTGTCGCAGGCCACCACGGCGTAGGGCGGCAGGCCGGCGGCGAAGCGGCGGCGCAGGCCCTCGACGATGTAGCCGACGGCGCTGACCGGGCGGCCGGGCTGAGCCAGGTCGTGGACGATGTCGGGATGGGCGGTGTCGAGCTTGCCCTCGCCGGTCAGGGTGTAGCCCTTCTCGGTGACGGTCAGGGTGACGATCCGGGTCTGGGGCGCGGCCAGGCGGGCGAACACGGCTTCGGGATCTTCCGGCGCGACCAGCACCTCGAGGATCGAGCCGATGACGCGGAAGCTGGTCTCATGGTCCAGCTGGGCCAGGGTGTAGAGGCCGTCCTGCGGGGCCAGGGCGTCGCGCACCCCGGGGCTCTTCAGCGAGACGGCGCAGATGCCCCAGCGCGGGTCGGCGGCCAGCAGCTTGTCGAAATAGAAGGCCTGGTGGGCGCGGTGGAAGGCCCCGGGACCGAAGTGGACGACGCCGATCTGCACCTTGTCGCGCGCATAGGACGGCAGGGCCACGCCGGGCAGGGCGGCCGGGAAGCTGGTGGCGCTAAGGCGCAGGGCCTGGCTGGCGGCGGTGTCGGTGGTCACGGGGGCGCCTCGATAATGATCCGGCGGGTCTTGAAGCCCGCCCGGACGCCTAGATGAGCCAGGAAGACACCGGTGGCAATGGCGGTTTCGCAAAGAGCTTCCGCAACGGCGCCCCAGCCGTCGAGAAACCCGCTGGGCGTTATAATTTTCACATAAAACCGAGGCGCGCATCGCCACCCTGGCCGCCCCAGGGGAAGAGAATGCGTACGATTCTGACGATCATGGCGGTCTTGGCTGTTGGCGCGTGCAGCCGGGTGGAAGCCGACACGCCCGCGGCCCAGCGCGCGGCGGTGACCAAGGCGTGCCTCGACGGCGATCTGGCCGCCTTCGGGCTGAAGCTCGACCGGGTGGGCTGCGCCTGCGCCTCCAACGTGCTGCAGGCCCAGCTGTCGCCCAAGGCGATGACGGCGCTGGAGGACTATGCGCGCGGCCGGCAGGACGGCTTCGATTCCGCGCGCGCCGGGCTGAGCGGCGACGAGAAGCTGATGCTGGATCCCAAGCGTCCGGCCGGCGCGCCCGACCTGCGCAAGGTGGCGGCCGACTGCCTCTGACCAGGCGCTGAACGACAAGAGCAAGACGACAAACAGAGAGTGGGGGAGACGATGCAGACCAAGCGCTATTTCGCCAGCCGGCGCGACTTCCTGGCCGCGGGCGGCTTCCTGGCGGCCGGCGCCGCCCTGGCCCCGCAGGCGGCCCTGGCGCTGTCTCCCCGCGTCGCCGCCCTGCCGCCGACGCCCGCGCCGGGCGGTCCGTCCGAGGCCCGCTGGGCCCAGCTCGCCAAGGCGCTTTCGGGCCGTCTGCTGCGCCTGGGCGACGCCGACTATCAGGTGATCGCGCTGCCCAACAACCTGCGCTACGCCCACACCCTGCCGCAGGGCGTGGCCCGCTGCGCCTCGGCCGACGAGGTCGGCTTCGCCGTCCGCTGGGCGCGCGAGAACAACATCCGGCCGATCATCCGCGGCGGCGGCCACTCCTACGCCGGCTATTCGGTCACCGACGGCCTGCTGATCGAGACCAGCCTGATCAACTACGCCCGCTACGACAAGGCGACCGGCGTCGCCCGCTTCGGGGCCGGCGCGCGCAACCGCGACCTCTATCGCCTGCTGCGGGCCGAGGACCGGGYGGTGACCCACGGCCGCTGCCCGTCGGTGGGGGCGTCGGGCTTCCTGCTGGGCGGCGGCATCGGCTTCAACATGCGCGGCCACGGCCTGGGCTGCGACCAACTGGTCGACAGCAAGATCGTGCTGGCCGACGGCTCGCAGCGCAGCGTCTCGAAGGCCGCGCCCGACCAGCGCGACAGGGACCTGTTCTGGGCCTCCCAGGGCGGCGGCGGCGGCAATTTCGGCGTCAGCACCGAGTTCGCGCTGCAGACCTTCGACGTGAAGGGCACGGTGGTCACCGTCTTCGACCTTTCCTGGAGCCGCACGCCCGAGATCCGTCCCAGGGTCTCGGTCGAGGCGCTGGGGGCGCTGCTGATGGGCGTGCTGGACGCCGCGCCGGGCAAGCTAGGCTCGCGGGTGTCGTTCGGGGCGATCACGCCGCTGCAGTACAAGGCCGGCTACGACGTGCCGATCAGCGTGCTGGGCCAGTACGCCGGCCCGCGCGATGAGTTGCTGAAGATCCTCAAGCCCGTGCTCGACGTGGCCCAGCCCACGGGCGGGGCGGGGATCAACGAGCTGCCCTACTGGGCGGCGCAGGACTTCCTGCACGAGGACGGTTTCGCCACCTTCTACCAGGAGCGTTCGGCCTTCGTGAACCGCAAGGGCTTCGGCCTGGAGGACCTGGTCGAGGGCTTCCGGCATCTGCGCCAGTGGCCGGGCGTCAACGGCTATTGCGACCTGCGCTTCTTCCAGACCGGCGGGGAGATCAATGTTCCCAAGCCGGCCGACACCGCCTTCGTCCACCGGGACAGCCGCTGGCTGATGGTGGTGGGCCTCTACTGGAGCGAGGGCGACAGCCACAACAAGATCCTGCTCGACGCCAACCGCGTCTGGCAGGACGAGTTCTACGCCGCCATGAAGCCGCGCGCCGGCGGCGGCGCCTACCAGAACTTCGCCGACCCCTCGCTGTCGCACGACCCGGACAGCGCCGACTATTTCGCGACGGCCTATTACGGCGACAACCTCGGCAGGCTGAAGGCGATCAAGGCCAAGGCCGACCCTGATCGGGTGTTCAATTTCAACCAGGCGATCCCCAGGCCCTAGCGGCGCCTTGCTCACCGCCGAGTCGTAGCCTCCTATCCTCTCCACGCAGAGTTTCGTGGGGAAGACGATGACCGACGTTCCTAGCCGCCGCACGCTGATGACCGGCGCGGCTGCCGCCACCCTCCTGGCCCCGGGCCTGGCGGGCGCGGCCGCCAAGCCCTCCGTGCGCGAGGCCGACATGGCGGCGATCCGCAAGGCCGCCGAGGCCGGCTACGAGGCCTCGGTCAAGCGCATCCGGGACTGGATCGCCTTGCCGTCGATCGCCGCCGAGAACCGCGACATGGACAAGGGCGCCGACTACATGGCGGCCCTGGCCCGCGACGCCGGCTTCACGGGCGTCGAGAAGATCTCCACCGACGGCGCGCCGGGCGTGTTCGGCGTGCTCGACGTCGGCGCCAAGCGCTGGCTGGCGATCTACTTCATGTACGACGTCAAGCAGTACGATCCGGCCGAGTGGAGCTCGCCGCCGCTGGAGGCGCGCATCGTCGACAAGCCGGGCTTCGGCAAGGTGATCGTCGGCCGCGGGGCAGTGAACCAGAAGGGGCCGCAGGCCTCGCTGCTGGCCGCGCTGCACGCCATCCGCGCCGCCGGCAAGAAGCCGCCGGTAAACCTCGTCCTGGTCTGCGAGGGCGAGGAGGAGATCGGCAGCCCGCACTTCCGCCAGATCGTCACCAAACCGAACGTCCTGGCGGCCTTGAAGAAGTGCGAAGGCGTGATCATCCCGGCCGGCTGGCAGAGCCCCAGCAACGGCGGCGTCAGCGTCAACCTGGGCGCCAAGGGCGTGGTGGAGTTCGAACTGGTCGCCAGCGGCGAGAAGTGGGGCAGGGGTCCCAAGACCGACATCCACTCCAGCGAGAAGGCCCGGGTCGACAGCCCGGCCTGGCGTCTGGTCCAGGCCCTGACCACCCTGGTCACGCCCGACGGCAACACGCCCGCCGTCGACGGCTATTTCGAGAAGGTCCGCCCCCTGACCGCCCGCGAGAAGGAGCTGATCTCGCTGGCCGCCCAGCGCATGACCGAGGCCGACGCCAAGAAGGCCCTGGGCGTCGACCGCTGGATCGACGACCTGCCGTGGGAGAAGGCGCTGGAGCGGCTGGCCTCGCAGCCGACCATCAACATCGAGGGGCTGGTCTCGGGCTATACCGGTCCGGGCGGCAAGACCGTGCTGCCGGGCCGCGCCGTCGCCAAGATCGACCTGCGGCTGGTGCCGAACATGACCATGGACGACGCCGTGGCCAAGATCCGCGCCCACCTCGACAAGCGCGGCTTCAACGATGTCGAGATCAAGGTCAGCGGCGGCTATGACCCGACCGAGACGCCCGAGGACAGCCGCCTGATCCGCGCCCAACTGGCCAGCTACAAGCGCCTGGGCGCGCCGGCGACGCTGTATCCTCGCTTGGCCGGCTCGTGGCCGGGCACGGTGTTCACCTCGCCGCCGGTCAGCCTGCCCGCCGGCCAGTTCGGCCTGGGTCACGGCAGCGGCGCCCACGCGCCCAACGAGTACTACGTGATCGAGAGCAGCAACCCGAAGGTCCAGGGCCTGGTTGGCGGCACGATGAGCTATGTCGACCTGATGTACGAAATCGCCGAGGCCAAGTGAGGGGCGCGGTCTTCGCCGTCGTCATCGGACTGCTGATCGCCGCGCCTGCCGTGGCGCAGACCACGAGCGAGGGGCGCCTGTCGGAGGCGGCCATCCGCCAGGTGCTGGTCCAGCGGGTCGACGTCGACAAGCAGGCCGTGGGCATGGTCGTCGGCGTCATCGACGCCAGGGGGCGGCGGGTGATCGCCCGCGGCGTCTACGACGCGGCCGATCCTCGTCCCGTCGACGGCGAGACCCTGTTCGAGATCGGCTCGGTGACCAAGGCCTTCACCGGCCTGCTGCTGGCCGACATGGTCCGGCGCGGCGAGGTCAGGCTCGACGAGCCCGTCGTCGCCCTACTGCCCGCCGGCTGGGTCGCGCCCGAGCGCAACGGCAGGGCGATCACTCTGATCGACCTGGCCACACACACCTCGGGCCTGCCCCGGCTGGCGGACAACATGCCGATGGCCGACCCGCTCAACCCCTACGCCGACTACGGGCCCGAGTTGTTGGAGGCCTTCCTGCGGCGCTACAGCCTGCCTCGCGACATCGGCGCGGCCTACGAGTACTCCAACCTGGGCGTCGGGCTGCTGGGCTGGGCGCTGGCCCAGCGCGCCGGCGGCGATTACGAGACGGTGCTGCGCAGGCGCGTGCTCGCGCCGCTGGGCATGTCCGGCGCCGCGATCAAGCTTTCGCCGCCGCTCGAGGCCCGCTTCTCGCCGGGCCACACCGCCGATCTGGCGGTCACGCCGCACTGGGATTTGACGACCCTGGCCGGCGCCGGCGGCCTGCGATGCTCGGCCGACGACCTGCTGACCCTGCTGGCCGCCGAGCTTGGCCATGTCGACACGCCGCTGAAGGCGGCGATGGCCGACCAACTGGCTCCCCGGCGCATCGTGGGCCGCAACGTGCAGGTGGCCCTGGGCTGGCATGTCGCCAAGGTTCCCGGGGGCGAGATCGTCAGCCATGGCGGCGGCACCATGGGCTTCCAGTCCTTCGTTGGGTTCGACCGCGCGACCGGGCTGGGCGTCGTGGTGCTGAGCAACACCGCCGCTGTCATGGGTGTCGAGGACCTGGGCCAGCACCTGCTGACCGGCGCGCCGCTGAAGACCGCGCCCAAGGTCAAGGTCCGCGAGGCCAAGACCCTGCCGCCGGCCGTGCTGGACGGGCTGACCGGCCGCTATGCGCTGGCGCCGGACGCGGTGCTGACCATCACCCGCGAGGGCCAGCGGATGTTCGGCCAACTGACCGGCCAGCCGCGCATAGAAATCTTCGCCGAAGGGCCGACGGCCTTGTTCGCCAGGGTAGTGGACGCGCAGCTGACCTTCACCGTCGGCGCTGACGGGCGCGCCAGCGCCTTGACCCTGCACCAGAACGGCCAGAACACGCCGGCGCCCCGCGTCCCCTAGCTAGAGCGTCACGCCCGACTTCCAGATGGCGATCTCGCGTTCGCCGTTGCGCTCGGCCTTGGTCTCCTGGCCCGACGCGGTGGCGACCACCAGGTCGAGCAGCGAGTCCGCCGCCTGGTCCATGGTCTGGCCGTCCAGCACGACCCCGGCGTCGAAGTCGATCCACGACGGCTTGCGGGCCGCCAGGGCGCTGTTCGACGCGATCTTCAGGGTCGGGGCGGGGAAGCCCAGCGGCGTGCCCCGGCCGGTGGTGAACAGGATCACCGTCGCGCCGGCCGCCGTCAGGGCGGTGGACGACACCGCATCGTTGCCCGGCGCCTCGAGCAGGGTCAGGCCGTGCGGACCCACCCGCTGGCCATAGCGCAGCACCTCGACCAGCGGCGCGCGACCGCCCTTCTGCACCGCGCCCAGCGACTTCTCCTCCAGGGTGGTGATGCCGCCGGCGATGTTGCCGGGCGAGGGGTTCTCGTAGATGGGCTGGTGGTTGTCGATGAAGTAGCGCTTGAAGTCGTCGATCACCTCGACGGCCTCGTCGAAGACCTGCCGGCTTGCAGCCCTTTGCAGCAGCACGTTCTCGGCGCCGAACACCTCGGGGATCTCGGTCAGCACCGGCGTGCCGCCGGCCGCGGCCACCTTGTCGGCGATGCGGCCGACCAGCGGGTTGGCGGTCACCCCCGAAAAGCCGTCCGAGCCGCCGCACTTCAGGCCCACCACCAGTTCGGAGATCGGCGCGGGTTCGCGGCGGTCGTTCTCGGCGATCTCGACTAGCGCCTCAATGGCCTCCAGGCCCTGCTCGTACTCGTCCTCGACGAACTGGGTGGTGAACGAGCGCAGGCGCTCGGGATCCAGGTCCGGGGCGCTTTCCAGCAGGGCCTTGAGCTGGTTGTTCTCGCAGCCCAGGCCCAGAATCAGCACGCCGCCGGCGTTGGGGTGGGCGGCAAGGCCCGCGATCAGCTGGCGGGTGTGGGAAAGGTCATCGCCCAGCTGCGAGCAGCCGAACGGATGGGGGAAGGCGAAGACGCCGTCGACGCGACCGGCGAAGCGGGCGTTGGCGTTCTCGGCGATGCGGCGGGCGGTGTTGGCCACGCAGCCGACGGTGCACAGCACCCAGATCTCGTTGCGCGTGCCGACCCGGCCGTTCTTGCGGCGGTAGCCGAGGAAGCTGCGCTCGCCGACCACCTCGGTGTTGTCGATGGCGGCTGGGGCGTAGGCATAGCCCTCGACGCCTTCGAGCCGGGTCTCGACATTGTGGACGTGCACGTGATCGCCGACGGCGATGTCGGTCGTGGCCCGGCCGATCGGCCAGCCGTACTTCAGCACGTCCTCGCCCTTGGCGGCCGGCCGCACGGCGATCTTGTGGCCCTTGGGAATGTCGCTGCGCACGCGGATCGGCTGGCCGTGCAGGTCGACCGTCTCGCCGGCGACGAGCGGGCGCAGGGCGGTGGCGACGTGGTCGCGCGGATCGACGCCGTGGATCGATTCGCCGGGAAGAGTGGCCGTTTCGCTCATCTGGGGTCTTTGTCTTTGCGACTTTTTGTGTTGCCATCCGGTCCTAAGGGAGTGGAAACCGGTGTCAAGAGCTTCGCCGACGCGCTTTTAGCCGCACGATTGGCGACGCTTTCGACGCTGGAGTATGACAAAAGAAAAGAACGCCCGCCGCATGGAAACGCTGTGACCTCGTCAAAGACGCCCAACAAGTCCGCCGACGAGTCGGATGTGAACGCCGCGCTGGAAAGCGGCCGCCGCCGCGCCACCATCAACGACATCGCCCGTCTGGCGGGGGTCTCCAAGAAGACCGTCTCGCGGGTGATCAACCAGTCGCCGTTCGTCCGCGAGGAGACCCGCCAGCGTATCGAGGCGGTGATCGCCGAGTGGGGCTATGCTCCCGATCCCCAGGCCCGGGGCCTGGCCTTCCGCCGCTCGTTCCTGATCGGCATGATCTACGACAACCCCAACCCGCAGTACGTCGTGAACATGCAGCTTGGCCTGCTGGACGGCATGCGCGGCTCGGGCTTCGAGCTGGTGGTCCACCCTTGCGACCGTTCCAGCCCCACCTTCCTGCAGGACGTGCGGATGTTCATCGAGCGGCAGAAGCTGTTCGGCGTGATCCTGCCGCCGTCGGTGTCGGAAGACGAACGCGTCGCCGACCTGCTGCGCGACATCGGCTGCGAATACATCCGCATCGCCTCGGTGCCCCTCGACGAGGAGGAGCACATGATCGTCGGCCACGACCGGCTGGGCGCCCAGGCCATGGGCGAGCACCTGGTCGGACTGGGCCACGAGCGCATCGGCTTCATCACCGGCCTGCCCAGCTTCCGGTCGTCGCACGAGCGGCGAGGGGGCTTCGAGGACGCGCTAACCAAGGCCGGCGTGAAGCTCGATCCCGACTATGTGGTGCAGGGCGCCTACACCTTCGAATCGGGCCTGGCCTGCGGCGAGGCGCTGCTGGCCAAGACCCCGCGCCCGACCGCCATCTTCGCCGGCAACGACGAAATGGCCGCCGGCGTGCTGCAGGCCGCCCGCCGGGCCGGGCTGACGGTGCCCGAAGACCTGACCGTGGTGGGCTTCGACGACTTCCAGATCGCCCAGGCCGTCTGGCCGCCGCTGACCACGATCCACATCCCGACGCGGGAAGTGGGCCGCATGGCCGCCGAGAAGCTGATCGCCCGCGAGGGCTACGAGCCGGGCGATCCGGCCAAGACCATCCCCTATCTGGTGACGCGCGAATCTTCCGCTGCTCCGAAGAAAGTGTAGGGTGCGCGCCGCGCCCTGCACCTTGCACCGAACTTTGACACCGGTTACCAAGCGCCACGAAGCGGCCATCTAGCAGCCGCCGGCGAAGGGACGAGGAGACACGCCATGGCCCGGCCCCTGAATTTGCACGAGGATCGCCTGTTCCCGGCCGATCCGACCGTCCGCGGCATCGCCCGCGAGCTCTATTCGACCGTCGCGAACCTGCCGATCATCAGCCCGCACGGCCACACCGACCCGGCCTGGTTCGCCACCAACGAGCCGTTCCGCGACGCCACCGACCTGCTGCTGGCGCCCGACCACTACATCTTCCGCATGCTCTACAGCCAGGGCGTGGCGCTGGACGACCTGAAGGTGCCGTCCAAGGCCGGCGTGCCGGCCACCGACCCGCGCGCGGCCTGGAAGCTGTTCGCCAAGAACTTCCACCTCTTCCGCGGCACGCCGTCGTGGATCTGGCTGAACCACGTGTTCTCCAAGGTGTTCGGCTTCACCGAGTTCCTCGGCGAAGACAACGCCGACGCTTATTTCGACGGCATCAACGAAGCGCTGGCCACCGACGCCTTCCGTCCGCGCGCCCTGTTCGACCGCTTCAACATCGAGACCCTGGCCACCACCGAGGGGCCGCACGATCCGCTGAAGCACCACAAGGCGATCCGCGAAAGCGGGTGGGGCGGTCACGTCATCACCGCCTATCGCCCCGACGCGGTCATCGACTTCGAGGATGAGCGCGGTCCCCGCGCCTTCGAGCGCTTCGCCGAGATCTCGGGCCAGGACGTCTACAGCTGGAAGGGCTATCTCGAAGCCCACCGCCTGCGCCGCAAGGCCTTCATCGAGGCCGGCGCCACCTCGTCCGACCACGGCCACCCGACCGCCGCCACGGCCGACCTGACCGACGCCGAGTCCGAGGCCCTGTTCGCCGACCTGGTGAAGGGGAACGTGACGCCGGAGAAGGCCGAGCTGTTCCGTGCCCAAATGCTGACCGAGATGGCCAAGATGAGCCTCGAGGACGGCCTGGTGATGCAGATCCATCCCGGCTCGCACCGCAACCACAACCTGGGTCTGCTGGCCAGCCACGGCCGCGACAAGGGCGCCGACATTCCGATGCGTACGGAATATGTCGACGCGCTGAAGCCGCTGCTGGGCCGCCTGGGCGGCGACCCGGGCCTGTCGATCATCCTGTTCACCCTGGACGAGACGACCTACAGCCGCGAACTGGCCCCGCTGGCCGGTCACTATCCGGTGCTGAAGCTGGGTCCGTCCTGGTGGTTCCACGACAGCCCGGAAGGCATGATGCGCTTCCGCGAGCAGGTCACCGAGACGGCCGGCTTCTACAACACGGTCGGCTTCAACGACGACACCCGGGCCTTCCTGTCGATCCCCGCCCGCCACGATGTCGCCCGTCGCGTCGACAGCGCCTTCCTGGCGCGCATGGTGAGCGAGCACCGCATGGATTTGGTGGAAGCTCAGGAGCTGATCGTAGACCTGACGTACAATCTGCCTAAGAAGGCCTACAAGCTCGACCAGCCGCGGCCCCTCCCGGCCCCGGCGCTTGCCGCCGAATAAGAACACCACTTCCGGAGTAAACACGATGTTCGCCAAGACCTACCACGCCACTCATCCGGACATGATGTTCGCTGTCAGCAACGACGACCTGCGTGACCGCTACCTGATGCAGGACCTCTTCGTCGAAGGCGAGATCGTCCTGAACTACAACCACGCCGAACGCTTCGTGATCGGCGGCGTCGTCGCCTCGGCCGCCGTGAAGCTGCCCGACCAGACCGAGCCCGCCTCGGCCGCCGGCCACCCGTTCCTGGAGCGCCGCGAGCTGGGCGTGATCAACGTCGGCGAAACCACCGGCAAGATCACCGTCGACGGCGTCGTCTACGACATCGTTCCGCGTGACGGCCTGTACGTCACCATGGGCGCCAAGGACGTGACCTTCGAAGGCGTGAACGGCGAAGCCGCTCGCTTCTACCTGGTCAGCCTGCCGGCCCACGCCGCCTTCGAAACCAAGAAGCTGGCCTTCGCCGACGCCATCCCGCTGGAGCGCGGTGCTCTCGAAACCAGCAACGAGCGCACCATCTACCAGTACATCGTCCCGACCACCTGCAAGTCGGCTCAGCTGCTGCTGGGCATGACCGTCCTGAAGCCGGGCAGCGTCTGGAACACCATGCCGCCCCACCTGCACGACCGCCGCTCGGAAGCCTATTTCTACTTCGGCCTGGGCGAGAACGACCGCGTGTTCCACTACATGGGCGAGCCGGACGAGATGCGTCACATCGTGATGGCCAACGAAGAAGCCGTCATGAGCCCGCCGTGGTCGATCCACATGGGTTCGGGCACCGCCAACTACACCTTCATCTGKGCGATGGGCGGCGAGAACCTCGACTACACCGACATGAACGTGCTGGACATCTGCCAGCTGAAGTAGGAGCCAAGCGCTCCATCCGATCCCTTCGGCTGTCATCCCGGACGGCCGAAGGCCGATCCGGGATCTCCCGCCGACGTGGGAGGTCCCGGCTCTCCGCGCGCCGCGCTATGGCCGGGATGACAGAAGAAGTTTGAGGAACACCATGGCCAATCCGTTCAGCCTCGAAGGCAAGGTCGCGCTCGTCACCGGCGCCAACACCGGCATCGGGCAGGGGATCGCCATCGCGCTCGCCCAGGCCGGCGCCGACATCGCCGCCGCGGGTCGCAGCGAACCGACCGAGACCAAGGCCGCCGTCGAGGCGCTGGGCCGCAAGTTCCTGTCGATCAAGGCCGACTTCTCGACCACCGAGCCCGTGCAGCGCGTGGTCGACGAAACCGTCGCCGCCTTCGGCAAGGTCGACATCCTGGTCAACAACGCCGGCATCATCCGCCGCGCCGACTCCATCGAATTCTCCGAAGCCGACTGGGACGCGGTGATCGACACCAACCTGAAGGTCGTCTTCTTCCTGACCCAGGCCTTCGCCAAGCAGGCCCTGACCCAGGGCGGCGGCAAGGTGATCAACATCGCCTCCTTGCTCTCGTTCCAGGGCGGCATCCGCGTGCCGTCGTACACGGCCGCCAAGTCGGGCCTGGCCGGCCTGACCAAGATCCTGGCCAACGAGTGGGCGACCAAGGGCATCAACGTCAACGCCATCGCGCCGGGCTATTTCGACACCAACAACACCGAGGCCCTGCGGGCCGACGCCGACCGCAACGCCTCGATCCTGGCCCGCATCCCGGCCGGCCGCTGGGGTCGTCCGGAAGACCTGGGCGGCGCCGCGGTGTTCCTGGCCTCGTCGGCCGCCGACTACGTGCAGGGCGTCACCCTGCCGGTCGACGGCGGCTGGCTGGCCCGCTAAGGCCGCCGGCCCTTCGGCCGACATCAGACCGAACGATCCCCGCGAAGGCGACTTCGCGGGGATTTTCGTTTCAGGAGGCGGAGACCGGCCCGCCTCAAGCACAAAAAGTGCGCCGGTGAACGATGGTAGCGCAACCATTTGGCCGCCCGGCTTCCCCCGGGCGAAGAAGGGCTGTAGAGCCCGCACAGCGTTCGTCCGGGCCGGGTTGGACGCGAGAACCGTTAGATTCAGTTCTTACAGTCCCGACGTCCACCGCTCTCCCTGGCGGTGGTGATGGAGCATGCGCATGCGCGACTCGGCCCTCTCCCTCGGCGCCAGCCGTCCCACCAGCCGTGATGTCCGGCAGAACGCCAACCTGCTTGGCGACCTGCTGATCGAGGCCATCGGCTATCTGGAAGGGGAGGAGGCCGCCGGCCTGGTCAGCAAAGCCCGCAAGGCCGCCGCGCACGAGAGCGAGGAGGGCGAGGCCCCCGGGCTCGACCACCTGTTCGAAGGCCTTTCCAACGACCAGGCCGTGTTCCTGGCGCGGGCTTTCGCCAGCCACTCGCTGCTGGCCAACATCGGCGAGGACGTCGCCGGCCGCCGTCGCCATGCCGAGGCAGACGCCCGTCCCGGCGACGAGCGCGCCCGCACCCTGGTCGACGCCGTCGCGGCCCTGAAGGCCTCGGGCAAGACCGACGCGGACCTGGCCAAGGTCTTCGCCGCGATGAACGTGGTGCCGGTGCTGACCGCCCACCCGACCGAAGTGCGCCGCCGCAGCATGGTCGACCGCGAGACCGAGATCTCGCGCCTGATGACCCTGCGCCGCCACCACCTGCCGGCCGACCTGGAAGCCGACATCCGCGAGCGCCTGTTCCGCGAGATCGCCCTGATGTGGCGCACGCGCCTCTACCGGCCCGAGCGGATCACGGTGAAGGACGAGATCCGCAACGCCCTGTCGATCGTCCGCACCTCGATCCTGCCCGCCCTGGTCGACCTCTACGAGGAATGGTCGGGCAAGATCGGCAGCCACGGCCACATCGCGCCGCTGCTGAAGATGGGTTCGTGGCTGGGCGGCGACCGCGACGGCCACCCCGGCGTCAACGGCGACACCCTGAAGCTGGCCCTCTCGTCGCAGTCGCGGGTGATCCTCGACTGGTATGCCGGCGAGGTGCGCAAGCTGTGGTCGAACCTGGCCGTCTCGACCGCCTACACGCCGGTGTCCGACGAACTGCTGGCCCTGGCGGCCCAGGCCAAGGACCCGTCGGTGCACCGCCTGGACGAGCCCTACCGCCTGGCCCTGGAGCTGATCTTCGACCGCCTCACGGCCGTGTCGCAGAAGCTGACCGGCCAGTGGGTGGCCTATGCGACGAGCCGCACCGACGTCGAGCCCTACGCCCACCCCGACGCCTTCGTCGCCGACCTGCAGATCATCGTCGAGTCGCTGGAGGCCAGCGGCGGCGAGCGTCTGGTCGGGGCCTCGCTGCGCACCCTGGTCGCAGTGGCCAAGGCCTGCGGCTTCCACCTGATGAGCCTGGACCTGCGCCAGAACGCCGACGTCCACGAGCGCACCATCCACGAGCTCTATCAGCGCGCCGGCACCGGCGTGCGCTATCTGGAGCTCGACGAGGAAGCTCGCTCCAAGCTGCTGATCGAAGAGCTGTCGCACCAGCGGCCGCTGGTCTCGCCCTTCACCGCCTATGGCGAGGAGACGGCCAAGGAACTGGCCACCATGCAGGCCGCCGCCCAGGCCGTGCGCGACTACGGCCACGCCTGCATCGGCGCCTACATCATCTCCAAGTCGGCCACCCTGTCGGACATCCTCGAGCCGCTGGTGCTGCTCAAGCAGGTGGGCCTGGTCTGGGGCGGGGCTGCGCCGCGCTCGTCGCTGAAGATCGCGCCCCTGTTCGAGACCATCGAAGACCTGGAGAACGGCCCGCGCGTGCTGCGCCAGTGGCTGGAGCTGCCGATCAGCCGCACCATCCTGGGCGACCGGCCGGTGCAGGAGATCATGCTCGGTTACTCCGACAGCAACAAGGACGGCGGCTATGTCGCCAGCCGTCGGGGCGTGGCGCGCGGGGCCTCGGCCCTGGCGTTCGAGGCCGACCGCATGGGCGTGGGCATCCAGCTGTTCCACGGTCGCGGCGGCAGCGTCGGGCGGGGCGGCGGGCCGGCCGCCGAGGCCGTGCTGGCCCAGCCGGCCGGCACCGTCCAGGGCCGCATCCGCATGACCGAGCAGGGCGAGATGATCGCCCGCCGCTTCGGCGACCAGCCCACCGCCCGCCGCAACCTCGACGGCCTGGCCGCCGCCGTGGTCCAGTCCAGCCAGCGCGACGTCAATCGCCCCGACCCCAAGGTCGAGAGCGCCATGACCGCCCTGGCCCAGGCCTCGTTCGAGGGCTATCGCGCCCTCGTCTATGACGACCCGGCCTTCGAGGACTTCTTCTGGTCGGCCACCCCGATCGGCGAGATCGTGGGCCTCAACATCGGCAGCCGCCCGGCCAGCCGCACCGCCAGCCGCAAGATCGAGGATCTGCGCGCCATCCCGTGGGTGTTCAGCTGGTCGCAGGCCCGCTTCATGCTGCCGGGCTGGTACGGCTTCGCCTCGGGCGTCGAGCGCGCGGGTCTGTCGACCGGCCAACTGCAGGACCTGGCCGGCGACTTCGACTTCTTCGCCTCGCTGCTGTCGAACATGGAGCTGGCCCTGGCCCAGAGCCACATGGGCATCGCCGCCCGCTACGTGGCCCTGTCGCCCGACCAGGACAACGCCCAGCGGATCTTCGAGACCATCAAGCGCGAGCATGACAAGGCCGCCGAGATCGCCCTGGCCATCCGCGGCGGCTCCAGCCTGCTCGACAACCAGCCGGACCTGGCCGAGTCGGTGGCCCTGGCCGGCCACTCGGTCGACCCGCTGAACCATCTGCAACTGGAACTGCTGGCCCGCCGTCGCGGCGGCGAACAGGCCGAGGACGTGCGCCTGGCCATCCAACTGACCGTGGCCGGCATCGCGGCGGGCCTGCGCAACACCGGCTGATCCGGGAGGGGCGCGCCGCCGCTTGAATCGGCGCGCCCGTCAAAAACGCCAACGGTCCCCGAGCGACGTTTTCTACAGGCTTGCTCAAATGCCGAAACTGCGCTTATCTGTCTATGACACCGGTGACAAAACGAGCCGAGCTCTTGTTGCTACCGGTGTCATGACGTTTTGGGTCGGCTCCCCCGACCCGGCGTCCTGCGGCTCTTTGAGTTCGCTCCTGCGCAAACTTTCCAGGGCGTCGGGCTTTAGCTCGACGCCCTTCATTTTACCTTGGGGGTGCGCGTCGGGCTTTGGCGCGGCGCCCTTTATTTCGCTGGGGGCGGGGGGCTCGCGGAAAGTGACGCGGCGGCAGCCACGCCCTGTGGCGCAAGTCGCGCGCGCGGGCTAAGGGATCGCCCGAACAGATCTTCCACGCGCGGCGCGCCACGGCGGCGCCTCGCGCAAGAACGGCCCTTTCCGGGAGGAGTACGAGAATGCTGAAGAACCGTATGGCGGTGCTGCAGGCCCTTGAGACCCAAGGCGTGGTGCCGGTGTTCTATCACCCGGACGTCGAGATCTGTAAGAACGTCATCCAGGCCTGCGCCGACGGCGGCGCACCCTGCATCGAGTTCACCAACCGCGGCGACTTCGCCGCCAACGTCTTCTACGAAGTCACCAAGCACTTCGCCTCGGCCGATCCGCGCGTGATCATGGGCGTCGGCTCGATCGTCGATGCGCCGACCGCCGGCCTCTACATCGCCAACGGCGCCAAGTTCATGGTCAGCCCGATCGTCAACGCCGACGTGGCCAAGCTCTGCAATCGCCGCATGATCCCCTACAGCCCCGGCTGCGGCTCGGCGACCGAGATCTCCTACGCCCAGGAACTGGGCTGCGAGATCGTCAAGGTGTTCCCCGGTTCGTCGGTCGGCGGTCCGGACTTCATCAAGGCCGTGATGGGCCCTATGCCCTGGACCAAGATCATGCCGACGGGCGGCGTCGATCCGGACGAGGCCTCGATCAAGAAGTGGTTCGGCGCGGGCATCGTCGCCGCCGGCATGGGCTCCAAGCTGATCACCCAGGAAGCCCTCGACGCCAAGGACTACGCCGGCATCTCCAAGAAGGTGCGCGAGACGGTCGACCTGATCGCCAAGGTGCGCGGCAAGGCCTGATGAGCGATCCGATCCTTAAGCTTCGCCCGGCGTCCGAGACCCGCTGGGACTGCGCGGCCCTCGGCGAGGTGATGCTGAGGCTCGATCCGGGCGATGGGCGGGTGCGCAACGCCCGCCAGTTCCAGGTCTGGGAAGGCGGCGGCGAGTACAACTTCGCCCGCGGCATGAGCAAGTGCTGGGGCAAGCGCGCCACCGTCGCCACGGCCCTGCCCGACAGCGACCTGGGCTGGCTGGTCCAGGACCTGATCGGCCAGGGCGGCGTGGACATGTCGCACGTGGTCTGGCGCGAGTTCGACGGCCTGGGTCGCAACACCCGGGTCGGCCTGAACTTCACCGAGCGCGGCTTCGGCGTGCGTCCGGCGCTGGGCGTTTCGGATCGCGCCAACTCGGCCGCTTCGCAGCTGCGTCCCGGCGAGATCGACTGGGAGCGGCTGTTCGGCGAGGAAGGCGTGCGCTGGTTCCACACCGGCGGTGTGTTCACCGCCCTGGCGTCCAACACCGCCGAGGTGGTGCTGGAGGCTCTGGAAGTCGCCAAGAAGCACGGCGTGATCGTCAGCTTCGACCAGAACTACCGCGCCTCGCTGTGGAAGGACCGCGGCGGCCTCGACGCCGCCCAGGCCCTGAACCGCAAGATCGCCGCCATGACCGACGTGATGATCGGCAACGATCATGACTTCGTCGTGTGCCTGGGCATGGCGATCGACGGCCTGGTGAAGGGGCTGCCGCCCACCGACCCGGCCAACTTCAAGACCCTGGCCCCGCAGGCGGTGAAGGCTTTCCCGAACCTGAAGGTGCTGGCCACCACCCTGCGGGCCGTGCGCTCGGCCAGCGTCAACGATTTCGGCGCCATCCTGTGGGCCGACGGAGCCTTCTACGAGGCCCCGATGCGCGATGGCCTAGCCATCTACGACCGCATCGGCGGCGGCGACGGCTTCGCCTCGGGCCTGGCCTACGCCCTGATGGAGAACCTGGGCCCCCAGGCCGCCGTCGACTACGGCGCGGCCCACGCGGCCTTGGCCATGACCACCCCCGGCGACACCTCGATGGTCCGCCTGAAGGAGGTCGAGGCCCTGGTGAAGGGCGCCGGGGCGCGGGTTATTCGCTGACCTTATCCCTCTCCCCTTGCGGGAGAGGGTGGCCCGCATAGCGGGTCGGGTGAGGGGTTGCACGTACAGAAACGCCGCGACAGCTGATCGGCTGTCGCGGCGTTTTTTCGTGGGGGCGACCCCTCATCCGTCGCCTTTCGGCGACACCTTCTCCCGCAAGGGGAGAAGGGTCTTAGGGGCCTACTTCCCCGCGCTGACCGCCGGCCCGTAGAGCATGCCGTTGAACAGGAACTTGAAGGTTCCGTACGACTGCGCCCGCTGGGTGATCTCCGGGCCCATGACGAACAGCTTGCCCTTGCCGATATCGACGTCGAGGATCGCCGTGGTGTCCTTCAGGCGTTCCTGGCCGACGGCCCAGCCGCTGCGCAGCGGCTTGTCGGTGTCGAACCACGAGACCTTCGACACCCCCTTGACGTCCGACTTCAGGGTGAAGGTCGGCGAGCGGTCGTAGAAGATGTCGACGTCGGCCGGGATGCCGTAGGYCAGCGGCTGGGTGACGTCGACCTTGGCCCGCAGCACCGAACCGGGGATGTAGAGCTCCTTGGTCGACAGGCCCACCAGCTTGCCGTTCTCGGTCTTGGCCGTGGCCACCTCGACCGGCGCGCCGAAGGCGGTGGCCAGGCGGGTGGAGGCGCCGATGGCGATCACCGTGCCGCCGTTCTCGGCGAAGGCCTTGAGCTGCGGGATGGTGGTCTCGTCGGTCACCGTGCCCAGCCAGCCGTGGTACTCGGCCGGGATGTCCTCGGCCTTGGGCTGCGGATAGCCGCGGCCGGCCCGGAACGGACCGCCAGCGGGGGCAGGCACCACGCCGTCGGYGAACACCAGCACGTCGAAGTCCTTGGCCAGGTCGCCGGCGTCCAGGCGCTGCGGGTAGACCACCTGGAAGGGCGCTTCGAACTTCTCGAACATCCAGCGGTTCCAGCCCGAGGGCATCGAGCCGCCGTAGACGTCCACCAGGCCCACGCGGATCGGCTTCAGCGGCAGGGCCGAGCCGCCCGGCTTCGAACCGACGGCCCAGGCGTCGATGCCCAGCTCCTTGACCCCGGCCTCGATCACGCCGGCGGCGGCGGGCGAGTAGGGGACGAAGATGGCCCCGGCGGCGAAGCTCTGCTTGCCGGCCTTGGCCCCGTCCTTCAGCCACGAGACCTGGGCGCCGGCCTTCAGCAGGCGGTTGGTCAGGGTGAAGGCGTTGTTGGGCGCGTGGTCGATCAGCCAGCCGGCCTTGCCCGAGCCCTTCACGGCGCCCGGCTTGACGGCGATCAGGTCGGGCACGCGCTGGAACGGACCGTCGAAGCCGTCGAGCACGCGGTCGAACTTCACGCCCGTCTGGTAGGCCAGGGTGTAGCCGGTGACGTCGTAGGGGGCCTTGGGCGGGCCGCCCGGATACTCGGCGTCGTGCGGGTGGTCCTGCGGCTCGAACATGTCGAGGATGTGCGGGCGATAAGCCTGGGCGGTCTTCACCACATAGGAGCCGGCCGGATAGGTCTTGCCGGCCACGGTGAAGGGCTTGGTGGCCTCGTCGACGTCGACGCCGGCCTTGATCAGCGCGTTCAGGAAGGCGACCACGGTCGGCTTGTCGGCCTGGTCGGCGGTCAGGATGTAGCCGCGCGGATCACGCTTTTCGGGGGCCTGCAGGATGGTCTTGTAGAGCGACGGATCGACCGAGGCCGAGGTCGGCGAGCCGGTGACGCGGCCCTCGAACTTCACCTTGGCGCCGGCGGCCTTCAGGTCGTCGATCTCGGTCGGCGTGATCGTCCAGCTGTCCTTGTTGCCCTTGGCGATCGAGTTGCTGGCCATCTTCCAGATGTTGAACAGCATGCGCTCGCGGTTGCGCGAGGCGTAGTCCATCACCGCGCGGTCCAGGCTCCACTGGTACTCGACCGTCTGGGCCAGATGCCAGGTCTGCGGCGGGGCGGGCATCGGGCGGTCGCCGTTGGGCAGCTGCACGTCCGGCACCAGGTTCAGCGGCATCGGCGTCGGCGAGCCGGTGATCTCGGTCAGCAGGCCCACGGCGTTGTGGAAGTAGGCGATGGAGCGTTCCATGCCGTTGTGCCAGGTCGAGTAGGGCGCGGCGCTGCGGGCGCCCGAGCCCGGCTTGTCCTCGGCCACCAGGCGGCTGTGCATGGCCATGCCGACTTCCTGCAGAGAGGTCATGACCAGCGGGTCGTAGTTGTAGTTGAACGGGTCGCGGAACGGCGGAACGAACACCACCATGCCGTTCGGGGCTGGCTGGTGCTGGTTGTAGATGATCTGCGGATACCAGTCGCGGAACAGCACCTTGTTGACGTTGGTGGTTTCCGACATCTGCGACATGAAGCTGTCGCGGTTGTTATCGTGGCCGACGTACTTCTGATAGAGGCGCGGGATCGAGTTGAACTCGCGCTTCTGCGGATCGGCGTTGCGCATGTACCAGTCCGAGACCAGCTCCATGCCGTCGGGATTGTCGTGGCCGAACAGCACGATGACGTCGTCGAGGATGCGCAGCGTCTCAGGATCGGTCTTGGTCAGCATCCGGTACAGCACCTGGATCTGGCCTTGCGAGGTCACCGTCTCGGTGGCGTGCATGCCCGCGTCGATCCAGACCACGGCCTTGCCGGTCGCGGCCAGCTTTTCGGCCTCTTCCTTGCCGACTTCGCCCTTGGCCAGCTTGCGGGCGATGGCCTTGTACTCGTCCAGCTTGGCGAGGTTGGCCGGCGAGGAGACGATCGCCACCCACTGGGTGCGGCCTTCCTCGGACTTGCCGATATCGACCAGCTTCATGCGGTCGGACTGGCCGGCCAGGGTCTTCAGATAGGCCTCGTAGGCGGTGTAGTCGGCCAGGAAGTAGTCGCTGCCCGGGTCCTGGGCGAAGGCCTGGGCGGGCGGGGTGATCTCTGCAGAGTAGGCGGCTTGCCCGCCAAGGGTCATCACCAGCGCCAGGGCGGCCCCGGCCATCGCTACGTGTCGCGTCATCGCACTCCCCATCCACCAAAGCGGGGCGCGCTTTTTCGCCGGCCCCCTAAGCTTGACGCAGGCGGAGCACGAAACCGCAAGTTGGACCAGCCGACGCGCAAAAATAGTTCGCCGACGGGGTGCTTGCCCCGCGCGGTCGGATGCGGCATCACCAAGCCGCACAACGGATCCGGCCTCGCCGGATGGCTACCCCGGGCGCCGATCCCTCGGGAAACCTTCGCGGCGCGATCGCGCGCCGCCGCACCACGCAAGACCGATCCCATGAGCTTCCTCGCCAAGACGCGCCAGCAATGGCTCGCCAATCCTGGCCGCGACCTGCTGGCCGGCACGGTCGTCGCCCTGGCCCTGATCCCCGAGGCGCTGGCCTTCGCCTTCATCGCCGGCGTCGATCCGGCCGTGACGCTGTACGCCTCGTTCGTCATCGCCATGACCATCGCCTTCGTCGGCGGCCGGCCGGCGATGATCTCGGCCGCCACCGGGGCCATGTCGCTGCTGATGGGCGGCCTCGTGCGCGACCACGGCATCGAGTACCTGTTCGCCGCCAGCCTGCTGACCGGCGTCATCCAGATCGTCATCGGCCTGCTGCGCCTGGGCCGCTACGTGAAGTTCGTCTCGCGCTCGGTGATGAGCGGTTTCGTCAATTCGCTGGCGATCCTGATCTTCATGGCGCAACTGCCCCAGCTGATCGGCGGCAACTGGCAGACCTTCGCCCTGGTCGGGGCGGGCCTGGCGATCATCTATCTCTTCCCGCGCCTGACGAAGGCGGTTCCGTCGTCGCTGGTGGCGATCCTGGCGCTCAGCGCCGTCGCCATCGCCCTGAACCTGCCGGTGCGCACCGTCGGCGACATGGGCCAGCTGCCCACGGCCTTGCCCGGCTTCCACCTGCCGGCGGTCCCGCTGACGCTGGAGACCTTGAAGATCATCGCCCCGGTGTCGCTGACCCTGGCCTTCGTGGGCCTGCTGGAAAGCCTTCTGACCGCCAACCTGCTCGACGACCTGACCGACAGCCCGTCCGACAAGGACCGCGAGACCCGCGGCCAGGGCATCGCCAACATCGTCTCGCCCCTGCTGGGCGGCATGGCCGGCTGCGCCCTGATCGGCCAGTCGATCATCAACGTGAAGTCCGGCGGCCGCTCGCGGCTGTCGACCTTCTGGGCGGGCCTCTTCCTGCTGATCCTGATCCTGGTGCTGCGCGACTGGGTGGCGAAGATCCCCATGGCCGCCCTGGTGGCGGTGATGATCATGGTCGCCTTCACCACCTTCGACTGGAACTCGGTGCGCAAGCTGCGCTCCACGCCCCTGCAGTCGACTATCGTCATGCTGGCGACGACGGTGACGGTGCTGATTACCCACGACCTGGCCAAGGGCGTCGTGCTGGGCGTGCTGCTCAGCGTGCTGTTCTTCGCCCGCAAGGTGGGCAAGATGATCAGCGTTGCCGAGCGCGAGGACAGCACTGAAACCGCCCGCCGCTATGTCGTCGATGGCCAGCTGTTCTTCGTCTCGGCCGAACTGTTCGTCGCCGGTTTCGAGTTCCACGGCCATCCCGAGCGCGTCGAGATCGACATGACCGGCGTGCGCCTGTGGGACCTCACCGCCGTCGGCGCGCTAGACAAGGTGGCGGCGCGCTATCGCCGCCAGGGCGCGGCGGTGGAGGTCGTGGGGCTGGACGAGGCGGGTTCAGCGCTGGTGGCCAGGCTGGGGACGGCCTGAGACCCTCTCAGCCCTGCGACAGGCTCAGCACATTGCCGTCGGGATCGGCGAACCAGGCGACCTTGGCGCCGCCGCCGGGGGCGGTCCAGATTCCCAGGGCGTCCTGGCCGAAGCCCTCGTAGATCGTAAAGACCACGCCGCGCCCGGTCAGCACCCGCACGCCGGCCTCGATGTCCTCGACGTGCCAGCCGAACACCGGGTGGGCGCCGGCGTTGTAGTCAGGCAGGGCGGTCAGGCGGATCAGCGCCTCGCCCGCTTCGAGAAAGTCGCCGAACGGGTCGGAGCTGCGCACCGCAAGGCCCAGCTTGCCGGCATAGAAGTCGAGCGCGCGCTGGCGGTCGCTGACATGGACGAAGGCGACGGGAACGCCTGCGATGGCTGACATGGCCCAAACCCCGGATTGGCGATCCGGGCAGCTTGGCGCCAAACGGGGCGCTTACGCCACCGCGTAGTCGCGCACCTGCATCGGGCTGCTCTGGCTGATCGGCAGGGTGAAGCTGACCGTGGTGCCGTCGCCGGGGGTCGAGACCATCTCCAGCGCGCCGTCGTGCATCTCGACCAGCGACTTGGTCAGCGCCAGGCCAAGGCCCGTGCCTTGCGTGGTCTTGGAGTGCTGGCTTTCCACCTGCTCGAACGGGCGGGCCAGGCGCGCCAGGTCCTCGGCGGCGATGCCGATGCCGGTGTCGGTCACCGACACCTTCACGCGCTCGCCCAGCGGGTCGCGGCGGATCTCGGCGCGCACGACGACCCGGCCCTGGCGGGGGGTGAACTTGATGGCGTTGCTCAGGAGGTTCAGCAGCACCTGCTTGACCGCGCGATAGTCGGCCTCGATCTCGGGCAGGGGCGGGAAGTCGACCTCGAGCTTCAGGCCGGCGGCCTCGGCGCGGTTGCGCACCAGGCGCACGGCGTCCTCGGTGACGTCCTCCAGGTGCAGCGGCTCGAACTTCAGGGCCATCTTGCCGGCCTCGATCTTCGACATGTCGAGGATGTCGTTGATCAGGGCCAGCAGGTGCTGGCCGCTGTTGTGGATGTCGAGGCTGTAGCCCTTGTAGCGCTGGTCGCCGAGCGGGCCGAACATCTCGTTCATCATGATCTCGGAGAAGCCGTTGATGGCGTTCAGCGGCGTGCGCAGCTCGTGGGACATGTTGGCCAGGAACTCGCTCTTGGCCTTGTTGGCGCCCTCGGCCTTGACCTTCTCCATCTCGTACTTGCGGGCCAGCTCAGCCAACTGCTCCTGGCTGCGCTCCAGGCCGGCGACGGCGTTCTGCAGCTGCTCCTCGTTGCGGCGGCGGGCCTCTTCCTGGGTCTTGATGGCCGTGATGTCGGCGGCGGTCATCACCAGGCCGCCCTCGGCCGTGCGCCGCTCGCTGATCTGGATCCAGCGGCCGTCGTTCAGCTCGGCCTCGCGCACGCCCTTGGCGCCGGTCGGGTCGGGGATTTCCTGGCGCACGGCCAGGGCGGCGAAGCGGTTGACCTCGGCGCGGGCCGCGCCGGGCTTCAGCAGCTTGGGCTCCAGCGAGAAGACGTTGCGGTAGTTCCTGTTGCACATCAGCAGGCGGCCCTGGCGGTCCCAGAGCACGAACGCTTCCGACACGCTCTCGATGGCGTCGCGCAGGCGGTTCTCGGCGGCCTGGGCGCGGGCCTGCGCCAGGCGTTCCTCGGTGACGTCCAGCGCCACGCCGATGATGCGCGAATAGCCGTCCTCGCCCGGCTTGCCGAAGCCCTGGCCGCGGGCGTCCACCCAGATCGAGCGGCCGCCGTGCTCGCGGGCCGGGATGCGGAACGAGACGTCGAAGGCGCCGAACTGGGCGGCGTTGGCCAGCGCCTGGCGCACGCGGTCGCGATGATCGGCCGAGATCCGCTCGACCAGGTCCTGGCCGGGGGCCACGCCGCCGCCGCCCCAGCCGAACATCGCGCCGGTCACGTCGGACATGTAGACCTCGTCCGAGCGCAGGTCCCATTCCCAGATGCCGCAGCGCGCGGCCTCGACGGCAAGGCGGAAGCGCTGCTCGCTGTCGATGAACTCCCGCTGGGCGGCTTCGGCGCGGCGGCTCTGCAGCATCAGGATCAAGGCCAGGGCGATGCCGGCGGCCAGCGGAATGGTCAGCGTCAGCACGCCTTCCATGACCTGGCGATTGATGTTGGCCACGGTGTGGCTGGGGGTGCTGACGGCGGCGATCAGCGCGCCCTGGGCCAGCGGCTCGAAGGAGACGTCGAGGCTGGAGCCGTCGACGCCGCGCCCGGTCAGGGCGGCCGCGCCGCCCTGCAGGTCCTCGACCGAGAGGGTGTAGGCCTGGCTGAGGCTGGCCGCGCCCTGCACGGCGCGCCCGGCGCCGACCAGCAGGCCGCCGTCGGCCAGGAACAGGGCGACCGAGCGCTCCTTGCCCGGCTCGCCCAGCAGGCGCGAAGGATCGCCGGCGGCGATGACGTAGCCGCGGCCGGCGCTGGTCTGGGCGGCCATGGCCACGTAGAGGCGGCCGCTGCGGCCGACGCCGCCGACCCAGACGCTGCGGCCCGAGGAGGCGGCCGCGCGGGCGGCCAGGCGCCAGTCGGCGGAGGGATCGCGGCCCGCGACGGCCAGGACCTCGGCGTTGGTGGTCACGGCCACGGCCATGGCCTCGCCGCCGGCGGCGCGCAGGGCGGTCTCGGCCGCGTCGATGGCCGAGGTCGGATCGCGTTCCAGCAGGTCGGCGGCGGCCGAGAGGCCCGCGCGCTGGGCCGCCAGGTTGGTTTCGACCTTGCCGGCCAGGATCTGGGCCTGGGCCGCCAGGGCCGCGCCGCCTGGCGGGGCGGAGGCTTCCTTCTGCAGGCTGTGCAGGCCAAGGGCGGTGTAGACGGCCAGCAGCAGCAGCGCGGCCAGAATGACGATGCGGACATAGGCCTGCGACGACCGGGCGGCGCGTATGCGAGCCACGCCCGCAGCCGAAAGTCCGGCCTTCGCCGGTCTTCCGGGTTTCGCCCCGCCGATCCGCAACGCTAAAAGCTCCGAAGCACCCCAGGCGAGTCAGTTCGCCGACATGGTGAATCTACCGTACCCGCTGCTGCGCCGTCACCCGGGGGAGAGGCGAATAAGCGGGGGATGAGCGCTTTGGTCGCAACCGTTGCGCGGAGGAATCACCTCAGGCTCGCCGCCCAAGGGACCTCCCCCCGTGGGGGAGGTGATCGCGAAGCGATCGGTGGGGGGAGTGATCTGGGCCCTGGCCCGATGCATCGGAAGCTGAAAACGGCCCCCCACCGGCCTTCGGCCGCCTCCTCCAGAGGGGGAGGTTTCTACTCCAGCGCCCGGCTCGCCAGCTCCAGCACGTTCTTCGACAGGCCCGGGGCGGACTTCACCCGTTCCAGTTCGCGCCGCATCAGGTCGCCAAGGGCGGGCACGTAGCGCCGCCAGCTTCCCAGGGGCTCGACCAGGCGGGCGGCCGTCATCGGGTTGAAGCCGTCGACGGCCAGGATCTGGTCGGCCAGGAAGCGGTAGCCCGCGCCGCTGGGATCGTGGAAGCGGGCGGGATTGGCGCTGGCGAAGCCCTGCACCAGGGCGCGGAAGCGGTTGGGATTGCCGGCGTCGAAGTCGGCGTGCCCGGTCAGGGCCAGCACGCGCGAAAGCGCGTTCTCCGACGGATCGCGGGCCTGCACCGAGAACCACTTGTCCAGCACCAGCGGCTCGTGCCGCCACTTGGCGTGGAAGGCCGCCAGCGCCTGCTCGCAGGGCTCGCCGCCCACGGCCAGCAGCGCCGAGAGGCCGCCCATGGCGTCGGTCAGCGCGGCCGCGGCCTCGAAGTGGCCGACGATGCGCTGCACGTTGTCGGCGTGGGGATCGGCCGCCAGCAGGTCGACGCAGGCGTTGCGCAGCGCCCGGCGACCGGCCGAGGCCGCGTCGGGCGAGAACTCGCCGTCGCCCTGCATGGCGCCGTGGATGCGGCCCAGCTGCTCGCCCAGGTGTACGGCGATGCGGGCTCGCAGCAGGCCGCGGGCGTCGTGGATCGCGGCCGGATCGGCCGGCTCGACGGCCAGCGCCAGGTCGCCTTCGCTGGGCAGGGCCAGCAGCAGCGCCTTGAAGGCCGGATCGGCGGCGGCGTCGTCCAGCGCCCGGCCCAGGGCCTGGGCGTAGCGCTCTTCGCCCACCTCGTCGGGGGTCCCGCCCGCGCGGGCCAGGATCAGGTCGCGGGCCAGGCCCTGGCCGGCCTCCCAGCGATTGAACAGGTCCGGGTCGGCGGCGAACTGCACGTAGGCGTCGGCGGCGCGCGCGTCGGTGGTCAGGGTCACCGGCGCCGAGAAGCCGCGCAGGGCCGAGATCACGGGGGCTTCCGCAACGCCTTCCCAGCGCACCGTCAGGCTTTCGCCCTCCAGCAGCACCACCTCGCTGTCGCGGATCGCCTGGCCGTCCTGGGCCAGCAGGCCGATGGTCACCGGGATCGGCAGGGCCTTCTTGACCGGCTGGCCGCTGGTGGGGGCGGTCTTCTGGGTCAGGGTGATCGACAGCGCCTTGGCGGCGGCGTCATAGGCGTGGGTCAGCGACACGGCGGGGGTGCCGGCCTGTTCGTACCAGGAGAAGAACGAGGTCAGGTCCCGCCCTGAAGCCTCGGCGAAGCAGGCGATGAAGGCCTCGACCGTCGTGGCCTCGCCGTCGTGGCGCTCGAAATAGAGATCAAGGCCGGCCCGGAACGCGTCGACGCCCAGGATGGTCTTCAGCATGCGGATGATCTCCGCGCCCTTCTCATAGATGGTCGCGGTGTAGAAGTTGTCGATCTTCAGATAGCTCGACGGCCGCACCGCGTGGGCCAGCGGGCCGGCGTCCTCGGCGAACTGGCGGGCGCGCAGGGCCTTGACGTCCTTGATCCGCTGCACGGCCGCGCCGCGCATGTCGGCGCTGAAGCTCTGGTCGCGGAAGACCGTCAGGCCTTCCTTCAGGCACAGCTGGAACCAGTCGCGGCAGGTGATGCGGTTGCCGGTCCAGTTGTGGAAATACTCGTGGGCGACCACGCTTTCGATGCGCTCGTAGTCGAAGTCGGTCGCCGTCTCCGGCTCGGCCAGCAGCAGCGAGGAGTTGAAGATGTTCAGCCCCTTGTTCTCCATGGCCCCGAAGTTGAAGTCGCGCACGGCGACGATCATGAAGAGGTCGAGGTCGTACTCGCGGCCGAAGGCCTCCTCGTCCCACTTCATCGAGCGCTTGAGGGCGTCCAGGGCGTAGGCCGCGCGCGAGGCCTGGCCAGGATCGACGAAGACCTTCAGGGTCACGGTGCGGCCGCTCATGGTGACGAAGCTGTCTTCCAGCACGTCCAGCCGCCCGGCCACCAGGGCGAACAGATAGGCCGGCTTGGGGAAGGGGTCGTTCCAGACGGCGTAGTGACGGCCGGCGTCGAGCTCGCCGGCCTCCATCAGGTTGCCGTTGCTCAGCAGATGCTCGAACGCCCGATCGGCCTCGATCCGCACGGTGTAGCGCGACAGCACGTCCGGCCGGTCGGGAAAGAAGGTGATGGTGCGGAAGCCCTCGGCCTCGCACTGGGTGCAGAACCGGCCGCCGGACATGTAGAGGCCCATCAGCGCCTTGTTGGCCGACGGATCGATCTCGACCTCGGTGGTCAGTTCGAAGGCGTCGGGGACCTCGGCGATCACCAGCCGTTCGTCGTCCAGCAGGTACTGGTTGGCGCTCAGGGCCTGGCCGTCGATGGCGATCGACTTCAGCGCCAGCCGCTCGCCGTTCAGCGCCAGGGCCTCGCCGGCCTGGCCCGTGCGGCGCACCTTCAGCGTGGCGGTCACGCGCGTGGCGGACGGCGCCAGCTGGAACGACAGGTGCGTCGTCTCGATCTCGAACGGGAACGGGCGGTAGTCGGAGAGCCGGATCGGCTGGGGCGTTTCGGTGCGCATCCGGCCAATGTAGTCGCCCGTCGGGTCGGGGGCGAGGCCGCCGGTTGCGCGGCTTGTCGATTTATCGGTTAAGTTGGCGATGTAACCGGGGGTGTTTGCAAGTGTCAGAGATCGCCAATTCCGAGCCTGCGCCGGAGGGGTCGCCATTCCGCGTCCTGGGGGCTTTGGTCTGGGCGCCCGTGCTGGCCGCGGCCGTCTTCATCGGGGGCTTCGGCGTCTACAAGAGCGTCAGCCCGCTCGTGGTCGGCCTGTTCGTCATCCTGCGGCCGGAAGCATCGCTGAGCGACGAGGCCCTGCGCCTGTACATGTCGCTCGCCTCGCCGCTCGCCGGGATCGCTTTCGTTGGCGTCTACTGGCTGCTGGTGCGTCTGGTCGAGCGACGCGCGGTCGTCGAGCTCGCGCCGCGCGGCGCCTGGATCGAGGCCGCGCGAGGCGTGGGCCTGGCCGCTGCGGCCTTCCTCCTGTTGATGGTCGTCCTGACGTCGGCCGGCGCGATCGCGTGGCGCCCGCCGCCTTTGGAGGCCTGGCTCGGCCACATCTCCGCCGGCCTGGCCTTCGGGATCGCTTCCGGCGTGCTGACGGCCATCGTGCTTCAGGGCGTGCTGACCCGGCTGCTGGCCCAGACGCAGGGGCCGGTGTTCGGCGTCGTCGCGGCCGCCTTCGCGGCGGCCTGGTGGACCGGTGGAAGCGTGCACGTCAACGCGCAACTCGGCGCACTGATCGACGGGCTGACGCTGGCCCTGATCTTTCTGCGCCGCGAACGCCTTTGGCTCGGCATGGGCGTGGTCGCGACCTGGGACGGGCTTATGACCGTCGTCAGGGGCGGCTTCTACCACGGGGACGGCGGCAACGCCGCGCGAGCGTTCATCTTCGCGCCGGAGCAAGGGCCGCTGATCTCGTGGCTGCGCGGGCCCGGCGGACCCGACGCCTCGGTCCCGGCGCTGGTCGGCGGGGCGCTGGTGGCCGGCTTCCTGGCCTGGAGGGCCTTCAAGGAAGGCCGCTTTACGCGCGCTTGAGGCGACGAGGGCGGACGATGATCCTGATGGCGGCGCCCGGCATCGTGGGGTTCGCCACCATGGGGGCCGTTGATGTCGGGATCGACCTGGCCTTCAGCCCTGTTTCCGGCGCCAGGTTCTACATCGACCTGGTTGCGGGGCCCCTGGCCGTCCTGGCGTCGATCGCGGCCGCGGTCGGAGCCTATGTCCTGCTGGTTCGGCTGGCCGAAAGGCGCTGGCCGTCCGAGCTGGCCCTGGCCTCGGCGCTTCCCGAGCTGGGGCGTGGGATCGCCTTGGCCGTGCTCGCCTTCGGCCTGTTGATGGGCGTGCTCACCCTGAGCGGCGGCGTGGTCTGGCGGCCGCCGCCTCTCGTCGACTGGCGCTGGGCGCTGGCCACCGGCCTTTCCCAGGGAGCGTTCGGGGGGCTGTTGCTGGGCCTGGTGGTGCAGGGTGGGATCGCGCGGCTGGGCTCGCAGGCGCTGGGACCGGCCGTGGGCGTCGTGCTCGCGGCGCTCGCCGCTTTCTGGATCCTTTCGTTTGACGTGGAGCATCCGCCGATCCAGCGCGCGAACGCGGCCCTGGGCGGGGCGATCCTCGCCCTCGTCTGGCTGCGACGCCGGCGGTTGTGGCTGGGGCTGGGCCTGTTCATGGGCTGGGGCGCGCTGGTGGGCGCGGTCATCGGCGGTTATTCGCTGCAGTGCGGCTACGACTCTACCGAGGCCTTCATCTACGAGCCGGGGCGAGGCGTGCTGATCGCCTGGCTGAGAGGCGAGGGCGGCCCGGAAAGCTCGGTCCCCCTGCTGGCGGGCTGCGTCCTGGCCGTCGTCTGGCTGACCTGGCGCGCCTGGAAGGAGGGCCGCTTCTCGAGGGCTTGAGGCGGATCAATGTCCGGATGCGCGGGCGGGCGCATCACCCCTGTCGACGCCTCGATGCGTCGCCGATCCAAGGGGATAAGACCAATGACCGCCCTCCGCCTCGCTCTCGCCGCCGGCCTGACGCTCGCCGCCGCCGCGACCGGCGCCCACGCCCAGGAGGCCTTCACGCCCGCCGCCAAGGGGACCTGGCAGTTCAACCTGCGCGCCACCAGCGTCGCGCCCGACGCGGGCGACCCGATCGTTACCTCGGCCGGGGTCGCCAGCGGCCTGAAGGCCGACGTCAAGGATGACGTCAAGCCGACGCTGGGGGTCTCCTACTTCCTGACCGACAAACTCGCCGTCGAGGTGATCGCCGGCACGACCCAGCACACCGTCAAGGCCGTGGGGCCTGGGACCGACGTGGTGGTGCACAAGACCTGGGTGCTGCCGCCGGTGGTCTCGGCCCAGTACCATTTCGCGCCCAAGGCCCGTTTCAACCCCTATGTCGGCGCGGGGCTGAACTACATGATCTTCTACAGCGGCAAGGACCGTAACGGCTTCACCGTCGATCTCGACGACGGCTTCGGCTACGCGCTGCAGGCGGGCGCCGACATCGCCGTGAAGGGCCCCTACGTCATCAATGTCGACGTCAAGAAGGTGTGGTTCGAGACCGACGCCAAGATCAACGGCGGCGCGCTGAAGTCGAAGGTGAACCTGGATCCGATGGTGGTGTCGGTGGGCGTGGGGCGGCGGTTCTAGCGGACGCTCCGGGCCTCAGCCCTCCACCGTTCCCGCCGCCGGGGTCTCGTGCAGTTCCCGCTCGATGGCCGCAGCCTTCTGGGCCAGGGCCAGCAGGGCGGGGGGGGCGTCTTCGGGATGGTCGCCGACCAGCGTCATGATCTCGCGCGAAAGGGCGTGCAGGCGCGGGGCGGCGGCGATCAGCTTGGCTTGGAACTCGATCTTGCGCGGGTCGCGGTCGTACTCGGCCCCGGGCGTGCGCCAGCCGCCCCAGTCGTTGGTGTCGGTGACCACGACCGGATAGGTGCCGGGGAAGGGGTGGTGCAGGCAGTCGCCCTCCTGCTGCCACTTGTTGCGGGCCCGCAGCACGCGCCAGTTCGACAGCACGCCGCCTTCCTGCGGGTCCATCCTGTCTTCGGGCTTGAGTTCATGGGCCAGGAATTCGCGGCCCAGACCCACGTCGTAGGTCACCCGCACCGGCTCGTCGAAGCCCTTGGCCCAGATGGGCACGATCTTCTCGATCGTCGCCCAGGCGCCGACGCTCTCGACCCACACCTTCTGGTTCCGCTGGAAGACGGTCTTGGCCATGGGACTCCGAAACGGCGGCTGACTCGCGATAAGCGGCTATAAAATCTCGAAATCCTTGACGCCGGGTCAATCTTTCCAGGCGTTTCGACCTGGGTCATCGTCTCTTCAACGGCCGTCGCCAAGAGCGGCCGCAGGGAGAAACGGCCGTGGATTTCGACTATTCCGACGACCAGAAGTTCCTCAAGGACGAGGCCCGCAAGTTCCTGGGCGGCCGCTGTCCGCCCGCGGTGGTGCGCGGCGTGCTCGACGATCCGGCCAGGAGCTATGATGCGCCTCTGTGGGCCGCGGTGGCCGAGCAGGGCTGGCTGGGCGCGGCCATTCCCGAGGAGCACGGCGGCCTGGGCCTTGGCCGGGTCGAGCTTTGCGCCATCGCCGAGGAGCTGGGGCGCGCCGTCGCTCCGATCCCCTTCGCCTCCACCGTCTACATCCTGGCCGAGGCCGTCATGGCCCACGGCGCCGCCGCCCAGAAGGCCGCCATCCTGCCCCGCGTCGCCGCGGGCGAGCTGATCGGGGCTCTGGCCGTCAGCGAGGGCCCCGGCGTGCTCACCCCCTCGGCCCTGTCGGCCCGGGTAGAGGGCGGCAGGCTTTCGGGCGTGAAGATTCCCGTCACCGACGGCGACGTCGCCCACACCGCCATCGTCCTGGCCGGCGAGGGCGGCAAGCCCGGCCTCTTCCTGGTCGACCTGACCGGCCCCGGCGTGAAGCGCGAGACCCTGGAGAGCCTGGACCCCACCCGCAGCGTGGCCCGGCTCACCTTCGACGGCGCGGCCGCCGAGCGGCTGGGCGGGGCGGGCGAGGGCTTCGACCTCGTGCAGGCCATTCTCGACCGCGCCGCCGTGCTGCTGGCCTTCGAACAACTGGGCGGCGCAGATCGCTGCCTGGAGATGGCCAAGGAGTACGCCCTGGGCCGCTACGCCTTCGGGCGCGTGATCGCCGGCTACCAGGCCATCAAGCACAAGCTGGCCGACATGTACGTCAAGAACGAGGTCGCCCGCTCCAACGCCTATTACGGCGCCTGGGCGCTCAACGACGACGCTCCCGAGCTGCCCACGGCCGCCGCCGCCGCCCGCATCGCCGCCTCCGAGGCGTTCTGGTTCGCCAGCAAGGAAAGCGTCCAGGTGCACGGCGGCATGGGCTTCACCTGGGAGGTGGACTGCCACCTCTACTACCGCCGCTCGCGGCAGCTCTCCCTGGTCGCCGGCTCGCCGAGGCTCTGGAAGGAGCGGCTGGTCAGCGAGCTCGAGAAGAAGAACGCGGCTTAAGGGAGAACAGGACAATGGACTTCAACGACTCCCCCGCCGAAGCCGCCTATCGCGAAAAGGCCCGCGCCTGGCTGGAAGAGGCCGCCGCCGCTCATCGCGCCGAGCATGGCGAGCCCAAGGCCAACACGCCCGAGCACATGGCCGCCGCCAAGGCCTGGCAGGCCCGCAAGGCCGCCGCCGGCTACGCCTGCATCACCTGGCCCGCGGCCGTGGGCGGGGGCGGCGGCACGCCGATCGAATCCGTCATCTTCGGCCAGGAAGAAGGCAAGGCCGGCGTCGCCTATGGCTACTTCACCATCGGCCTTGGCATGTGCGTGCCGACGGTCATGGCCTTCTCCGACACCGACACCAAGAAGCGCTTCGTCTCGCCGGCCGTGAAGGGCCAGGAGATCTGGTGCCAGCTGTTCTCCGAGCCGGCCGGCGGCTCCGACGTCGCGGCCCTGCGCACGCGGGCGGTACGTGACGGCGAGGACTGGGTGATCAACGGCCAGAAGGTCTGGACCACCGGCGCCCACTACAGCGACTTCGGCATCCTCCTTACCCGGACGGATCCCGACGTGCCCAAGCACAAGGGCCTGACCATGTTCTGGATCGACATGCGCGATCCGGCCGTGGAGTGCCGGCCGATCCACCAGATGTCGGGCGGGCGCGAGTTCAACGAGGTCTATTTCAGCGACCTGCGGGTCAAGGACAGCCAGCGCCTGGGCGAGGTCGGCCAGGGCTGGCAGGTGGCCCTGGTCACCCTGATGAACGAGCGCCTGGCCGTCGGCGGTTCGGCCGGCCCCAACTACCGCGAGGTCATGGAGTTGGCCCGCGCCCTGCCGGGCGAGGACGGTCCGGCGCTGTCCAACGACGCCTTCCGCGAGAAGCTGGCCGACTGGTTCGTGGCCTCGCAGGGGCTGAAGTTCACCCGTTTCCGCACCATGACCGCCCTGTCGCGCGGCCAGACGCCGGGGCCGGAAAGCTCGATCGGCAAGATCATCTCGGCCAACCAGCTGCAGGATCTGGCCAACACCGCCGTCGAGATGCAGGGCGAGTACGGCATCCTCACCGGCCCCGAAGCCGCCGCCGGCGCGGCCTTCCAGCAAAGCCTGATGTGGGCGCCGGGCCTGCGCATCGCCGGCGGCACCGACGAGATCCTCAAGAACATCATCGCCGAACGGGTGCTGGGCCTGCCCGGCGACGTGCGGGTCGACAAGGACGTGGCGTTCAAGGATATGCCGACGGGAAGGTAAGGGGCGACAGGAGCAGGCATGGCGGGCGGCGACGGACGTTCGGTGGTTCCCGCCCGGCTGCCCGACGACTTTCTGGGGCGGCTTGTCGTCGACTGCCCGGCATGCGGCGGGTTCGCGGTTATCCTGCCGCGCGATCCGTCCGACGTGCAGGCGTCCGCCGCGCGCCGGATGGTCTGTCGCGACTGCGGGGCGACGCGGGAACGGCCGCAGACGCCGAACGGCGCGCCGATCGACCCGTTCATGGGCCTGGCGCCCCGCTTCCGCGCGGTGACCCGTCATGGCGACCTCGTGGCCTGGAACGAGGATCATCTCGACTATCTCGAAACCTACCTGTCGGGCCGCATCAGGGTGGAGCAGAGGCCGGCCGATGCCGCCGGGCCGCGCAACCGGACTGTCGTCTCGCGGCTGCCGGCCTGGGCCAAGTCGGCGAAGAATCGGGACGACATCCTGCGGGCCGTCGAGCGGGTGAGACGCGAGCGCGGTTGAACTAGAAACCGTGAAAATACACGGACTTCGCCACCTTCCGCCTGCCAAAACCCGTTCCATTTCAGGCACGTCAAACAAGAGTTGATGAACGTCGGTCGGCGAGCTTGACAGTCTCGGGGCGGGCGGCTCATGAACGACTCTCCGATCATGGTTAACGGCGTGCGGGAGGGGGAGCGATGCACGAGGCCGGCGATGCTGTTGCGCTCCTCCGCAGGCTGAGGCGCGCGAGCGCCCACCTCCTCGAAAACAGGCGTCGTCTGATCCGCCGGGTTCCGCTGGGCGCGGTGGCGGCCGTGGCCGTGCTGCCGTTGTTCGGCTGCGACTTCTCCGCGCCGCAGCTGTTCGCCAAGCGGGCGACGGCCTGTCCGCGCCCGCAGGTGGCGCAAGGCGCCTCGGGCCAGTTCAACCAGCAGCAGATCGAGATCCGCAACCTGCGCCAGGGCGGCTTTCGCGGCGACTTCTTCGCCCAGCTGGAGCTGGCCCGCCGCTACGAGGGCCAGCGGACCAGCGACAAGAACCTCGACGATCCGGTCGAGGCGGCCGCCTGGTACGCCATGGCGCTGGCCAATCCGTCCGGCTACGCGCCGATCGCCGCCTACGAGCCGCGCGGCAAGCCGGGCAAGGCGCTGTCGCGCTTCGACGACTGCCGCGCCTTCGAGCGCCACGCCGCCTATGGCGCGCTCGACCGCCAGCTGTCGCGGATGTCGACCGAGGAGCGCGAGCAGGTCAGGAACCGGGTGATCTACATCCTGTCGACCCAGGGGGCCGACGGCTATCGCACCCTGGCGCGGATGCACGACGGCTATTTCGGACCCTATGGCGAGCCGTCCGACAACCTGCAGGCCGTCGAGGCCTATGGCGACCGCAAGCGCATCGGCGCGCCGGCGGCGTTGGACCTGTTCCGCCGCAACGACATCGACGCCTATCTCTACAACTACCTGGCGGTGCAGACCGGCGACGTGTCGGCCTATGTGATGCTCAAGGACTTCGAGCGTTCCTCGCCGCAGCGGGCCTCGTACGGCGGTTTCGTCGAGACCAAGGCCAAGCGCTGGATCCCGCCTTACGAGTTCTATCCGCCGGATTCGCCCGATTCCGGCGTGCCGCATTCCGACGAGAGCGATCCGGCCGGCGAGGCCAAGGAAGCCGCGCTGGCCCGCCTGCACGAACTGCCGTTCGTGCACATCGGCGAGGCGCTGTCGTACCTTAGGATCATCCCCGCGCCGCTGCTCGACGAGCGGCTGCTGTCGCTCAACGACGCCCAGACCTTCCAGGCCTCGATCGGCCGGCCCACGACCGGCCGCCTGACGCCGATCGAGAAGGTGAGGGCGGTGCAGTACGCGGCCGTCAACGGCTCGTCCAAGGCCCAGCTCGTTCTGGCGGTGATGTACTCCGAGGGCGTCGGCGTGCCGCGCGACTACGCCCGGGCCTATCACTGGTACGAGGAGGCCGAGCGCCAGGGTTCGCCCGAGGCCAAGTACGCCATGTCGACCTTCTTCTCGCTGGGCCTGCAGGGCGTGGCCGACCAGGACCGGGCCAAGGCGGTGGTCTACCAGCTGGACGCGGCCCTGGCCGGCTTCAAGCCGTCGGCCTGGAGGCTGCAGCAGTTGCTGGCCCAGGTCTCGCGCCCGCCGCGCGGCCCGGGCGAGCGGCCCCAGCCCTATGCGGCGCGGGCCTATGTGGCCCCGGCCAGCGCCGGACCGGTCGAGGCCGTGCCCATTAACGCCCCTCGCGGCGACGCCGCCCGCCCCGATGCTGAAAGGGACTATCGATGAAGCGCCTCGCCCCCTTCGCGGCGGCCCTCGTCGTCCTGGGCCTGGCGGGCGCCGCGCCGCAGGTCGCCCTGGCCTCGCCCGACGCCAAGGTCGACCAGCAGATCCGTCCGTGCTTTGGCCTGCTGCTCGAGCCCAACCTGTCGAAGGGTTGCGGCGTGCGCCGGCCGATCAAGCGCAAGCCGCCGCGCCGGCCCTACTATCCCGGCGGCGGCTACGGGCCGTACCGCACGGTGGTCGACTGTGACGTCGCCTATCCGGGCGAGGTGAACGAGGTGCTGTCGCGTCTCTATGACGGCGACACCCTGACCCTGGTCTCGCGCAACGGCGGAGCCTGCCTGGAGTCGCTCAGCGTCACCCGCTCGGTGGTGATCACCGCCCGTGACTACAGCCCCTCGCGCACCCGGCCGATCCTGATCGCGCCGGCCGACCAGCCGTGCATCCGCATCGCTCCGGGCGTGGCCTTCGTGGTGCTGCAGAACCTGGGCCTGGAAGCCTCGCGCGGCGGTTCGGCCTCCTGCATCGTCGGCCGCGCCACCGAGCTGGCCTTGAAGGGCGTGGTCGTGCGCTACGACGGCGAGGCCTCGGCCATCGACGTCGCCGACAGTCGGGTGGAGATGATCGAAACGGCCTTCGTCGGCCGCACTCGCGCGCCGGTGGTCAAGCTGTCGGGCAGCCTGCAGGCCCAGGACATCGACGTGGCCGCCACCGCCATCGGCATGGCCGTCGAGACCGGCCGCGACAGCCGCCTGCGCGACATTCGTGTGGTGCGCCTGGGCGACTGGAGCGGCTCCTCGCGCACCCGCAACTCGGCCGGCTTCGTGCTGACAGGCGTCAACCGCGACCAGCTGGTGCAGATCGACGGCCTGTCGACCGACGGCTTCTCGCGCGGCATCTACATCAGCGGCGGCGAAACCACCCTGCAGCGCCCCGTCGTGCGCGACAGCGACTGGGCGGTGGTGCTGGAAGGCGCCGACCTGCGCGTGCTGGACGGCCGGCTCGAAGCCGCCGACGTCGGCATCTACGCCGCCTCGGGCGTGGTCTACGCCTCGGACAACGCCATCGCCGGGGTGATGCGCGCGGGGCTGTTCGCCGACAGCGGGGCCCAGATCCGCGCCCGCGACAACCGGGTCTTCGCCCATCCGGGCGGCTGCGAGGCCCTGGTCACCGGCTATTTCGACGGCGCGCTGACCTGCCGTCCGTGGTTCGAGGCGCCGGAGCTGTTCCGCACGCCGCGCGACCGGGCCCGCGTCGACTACGACAGCTACTGGCCGGCCGGCGCGGTGGCGGTGCTCTCGGGACCGCCGTCGGGCGCCCTGGCCGGCGGCCCCGCCGATCCCTACGAGGCCTCGGCTGCCGCCGGCGGTCCGGTTGGTCCGTCCACCGGCACGCCCATCCGCCCGCAAGGAGGTCCGCGATGATCCGCCTGTTCGCATCCAGCGTCCTGGCCCTGGCGCTTGTCGCCGGCGCGGTCCAGGCCCAGCCGACGGCCGGCAAGCGGCCCGGACCGGGCGGTCGCGGCGGCCCTTGCGGCGCGCCCCTGACCGGCCAGGCGCCCGATGTCATGACCTATGACCGCGCCAGCGGCACCCAGGTGTTCGTCAGCGGCCAGGGCGGGACCGAGGTGTCGGCCTTCAACCAGCGCACCGGCTCGTCGGCGGGGATGCGGGGCGATCTCTCCAAGCCCGGCGTGACCGAGGCCTGCGCCTCCGACGCCCTGACCGGCGACGGCTATGCGGTGACCTCGCGCGGGCCGGGCGACATCGCCGTGGTCGGCCGGGACGGCCAGACCGGCGAGCGCTGGGCGATCAAGCGCTCGGACGGCACGACCGAATACTGGGATCCGCGCGGCGAGCACCGCTGCTTCCGCGGCAGCCTGGGCATCTTCCCCGGCGCGCGCGGATGCTGAGCCGGCTTTCGCTGCTGGGCCTGGCCGCTGTCGTCCTGACCGCCTGCGCCACGCCGCACGGCCACCGTCCGCCCCCGCCGCCGCATCCCTCGCAAGTCACGCCGCCGCCCCCGCCGATCGAGGCGATCCGCCCGAAGGTGTGATCAGAAATCCCTCTCTCTTCGAGAGAGGGAGGGGCCCGCCGCGAAGCGGTGGGAGGGTGAGAGGTTTCACCGCTGGCCGGCTGACCTCGGGCTTTTCCGCTCCCCCGTGTCGTCATCCCGGCCGAAGCGCATAGCGCGTAGAGCCGGGACCCAGGAGCCGCCGCATCGCGTTTGCCGCCGCCAAGTTGCCGCGTCGTCGACTGAGCCCAGTCCCCTAGGTCCCGGATAAGCGCTACGCACTTTCCGGGATGACGACGGGAGGCGCGTTGAGTTTCGAGGCGGGGCCAGCCGCGCTACATTCGGTGAGTTTGTCACCTCTCACCCTCCCATGGCTGCGCCATGGGTCCCTCCCTCTCTCAAAGAGAGAGGGTTTCCTTCAAGGCCCCACCGTCGCCTTCATTTCCGGCGGCCGCCTGCGCATCGTCGCCTGCTCGTAGGCGTAACCCAGGCTCAGCAGGCGGGCTTCGCTCCAGGCCGGGCCGATGAACGACAGCCCCACCGGCAGGCCCTCGACCTGGCCCATGGGCACGGTCAGGTGCGGATAGCCGGCCACCGCGGGCAGGGTGGTGGCCGAGGCGCCGTAGTGGTCGCCGTTGACAGGATCGATGGTCCAGGCTGGCCCGGTGGTCGGGGCGACGATGGCGACCGCGCCGGTTTCCTTGAGGATCCGGTCGATCCCTTCCGGCCCCGCCAAGCGCTTGGCGTCGGCCTTGGCCTTCAGGTAGTCGGGATCATCCAGGCCCTTGGTCGCCTGCGCCCGCTCGAAGGTCTCCTGGCCGAACCAGCGCAGTTCCTCCGGGCTGGCGGCGTTGAAGGCGATCAGGTCGGCCAGGGTGCGGGCCTGAACCTTCTTCGGGTCGGTCGAGGCCAGGTAGGCGGCGATATCGGCCTTGAACTCGGTGAACAGCACCAGCCCCTCGGCCTTGCCGACCGGGCCCTCGTCGAAGGCCTTCACCTCGACCAGCTTGGCGCCCTGGGCCGACAGGTCCTTCAGCGCCTGCTCGAACACCGCGTCGGTCCTGGGGGAATCTCCGGTGTAGAACCGCGCCACCGCCAGGGTGACGCCCTTCAGCGACGTCTTCGACAGGCCCGCGGCGTAGTCGCTCCTGCGGGCGTCGGCCTCCAGGGTCGCCGGATCGGCGGGATCCGAGCCGGCCATGGCGGTCAGCAGCAAGGCCGCGTCGCGCACCGTGGTGGTCATCGGGCCGGCCGTGTCCTGGCTGTGGCTGATCGGCACGACGTGGGTGCGCGAAACCAGGCCCACCGTCGGCTTCAGGCCCACCAGGCCGTTCATGGCGGCGGGGCAGGTGATCGAGCCGTCGGTCTCGGTGCCGATCGCGGCCGTCGCCAGGCCCGACGCCACCGCCGCGCCCGAACCGCTGGACGAGCCGCAGGCGCTGCGGTCCAGCGCGTAGGGATTGCGGGTCAGGCCGCCCACGGCGCTCCAGCCGCTGGTCGAGCGCGACGAGCGGATGTTGGCCCATTCCGACAGGTTGGCCTTGCCCAGCACCACCATGCCGGCCGCGCGCAGCCGGGCGACCAGCGGGGCGTCGCGGCCGGTGATATTGTCCTTCAGCGCCAGCGAGCCGGCGGTGGTGGCCATCGGGTCGGCGGTCTCGATGTTGTCCTTGATCAGGATCGGCAGGCCGTGCAGCGGGCCGCGCGTCTTGCCCGCCTTGCGCTCGGCGTCGAGGGCGCGGGCGATCTTCAGGGCGTCGGGATTGAAGGCCAGCACGGCGTTGGTCCGGTCGCCGAAGTAGTGCTGCACGGTCAGGCGGCCCAGTACGGCGTCCTCGGCGGTCAGCTCGCCGGAGGCCTGCAGGGCCTGTTCGTCGGCGAGGGTGATCTGCGGGCCGACGAAGGCGACGTGCGCGACCTCGTCCTCGGCGTCCTTCGAAAGCGAGGCGAGGTACTCGGCCGGCGTCTGCGGCCTTGCCGCCTCCGGCGCGGCCAGGGCCGGACCGGCCAGCAGCAACGCGGCCCCGCCGGCCAGCAACAGACGCTTCATCCCCACGATCCGTCCCCCTGTCACATGCAGAAACGGCCCCGACCGTGAAGTCGGGGCCGCTGATCGATCACTCGCCCTTGAGCTTGCGGTCGAAGAAGTCGAGGTGCGTCTTCATCACGTGCAGGCCCTTGGAGCGGCTGCGGATGACGCTGTGGCGCTCGCCCGGGTACAGCATGGTCTCGAAGGCGATCCCCTTCTTCTGCAGCGCCGCCAGCACGCGGGTGCTGTTCTCGAAGATCACGTTGTCGTCGGCCATGCCGTGGATCAGCATCAGGCTGTCGGGCTTGAGCTTGTCGACGCGGCCCAGGAAGTCCGAGGCCGCATAGCCGGCCTTGTTCTCGTCGGGCTTGCCCATGAACTGCTCGGTGTAGTGGGTGTCGTAGAGGCCCCACTCGGTCGGCGGCGCGCCCGAGACGCCGGCCTTGAAGGGCGTGCCCTCGGCGGTCAGCATCATCAGGGTCATGAAGCCGCCGTACGACCAGCCCATCACGCCCAGGCGCTCGGGATCGACATAGGGCAGGGTCTTCAGGAAGGCCGCGCCGACGAACTGGTCCTCGACCTCGACCGTGCCCATGCGGCGGTCCAGCGCCGTCTTGAACGCCGTCGAGCGGTTGGACGAGCCGCGGTTGTCCAGCTTGAACACCACGTAGCCGGCGTTGGCGAAGGCCTCGTCGTTGACGCCCCAGCTCTTGGTCACGCGCTGGGCGTGCGGGCCGCCATACACAGAGACGATCACCGGATACTTCCTGGCCGCGTCGAAGTTCGCCGGCTTCAGCAGTGAGTAGTGCAGCACCTGGCCGTCGGCGGCCTTCAGCGTGCCGAACTCCGGAACCAGGTGGTTGGCGGCGTAGGGCGCGTAGGGGTGGGCGGCGTCGAGCCTGTTCTCCTCGATCCAGCGCACGCGCTTTCCGGTCGGGTCGTACAGCGCCGTCTGCGGCGGGGTCTTCGGATCCGAGTACGAGCCGACGAAGGCGCCGGTGGCGGCGACCTTGGTCGTCCACCAGCCGCCGGCCGGGGTCAGGGCCTTGGGCGCGGCGGGCTTGATGTAGGAGACCGAATAGAGCCGGCGCTCGATCGGCGTTTCGATCGAGGCGCTGAAGAACACCAGGCCGCGCTTCTCGTCGACGTCGTTGACAGCCTCGATCTTGTCGACCGGCCAGTCGCCCTTGGTCACCTGCGCCAGCAGCTTGCCGTCGGCGGCGTAGTGGTAGAGGTGCTTGTTGCCCGACTTCTCCGACGACCAAAGGAAACTGCCGTCCTTCAGCGGGCGGAAGTCGTCGTGCAGCTCCACCCAGTGCGGGTCCGTCTCGGTCAGGATCGTCTTGCCCGAGCCCTTGGCCGGGTCGAAGGCGATCAGGTCGAGGGTMTTCTGGTCGCGGCTCTGGCGCTGGACGTAGAGGGTCTTGCCGTCCTTGGCCCAGGCCACGCGGGCCAGGTAGATGTCCTTGTCGGCGCCCAGGTCGATCTGCACCACCTTGCCCGAGGCCAGGTCCTTGACGAACAGGTCGACGACGGCGTTCGGACGGCCGGCGCGGGGATAGCGCTGGTCGATCACGGTCGCGCCGGCCGGGCCGATGTCGGCGCGCGGCACGATGTCGACGCCGCTCTCGTCGACGCGGGTGTAGGCGATCAGGCGTTCGTCCGGCGACCACCAGTAGCCGGTGTTGCGGTCCATCTCCTCCTGGGCGATGAACTCGGCCACGCCGAACGACAGGGCGCCCTTGCCCTCGGCGGTCACCGCCGTCTCCTCGCCGCCGGTCAGCGGGCGCACATAGAGGTTCTGGTCGCGGACATAGGAGACGAACCTGCCCTTGGGCGAGACCTTGGCGTCGACCTCGTCGCCCGGGGTCTGGGTCAGGCGGGTCACCTTGCCGTCGGCGACGCTGTCGACATAGAGGTCGCCGTCCAGCGGCACGAGCACGAAGCGGCCCTCGCTGTCCCAGCTGTATTCGACGACGCCGCGGGCCAGCACCCGGGCGCGCTCGCGACGGGCGATCTCGGCTTCCGACAGCGCCTTGTCGCCCGACGACAGGGCGGTGGCGTCGATCAGCCGGTAGGGCTCGCCGCCTTTCACGTCCACCGCCCACAGGTCCTGCACGTTGGCGGCCTCGGCCTTGGCCTTCAGGTAGGTCACCCGCTTGCCGTCCGGCGACAGCGCCACGCCCTTGGCGGTCGGCCCGTTGATGTCCGGATCGGAGAACAGGCGCTCGGGGGTGAGTTTTTCGGCCATCACGGGAGAGGCCAGGGCGAGACAGGCCGAGAGGGCCATGAGCGAGGGACGGATCATGGCGCGGACGCTAGAGCCCCGCACGTGCGTTGCCAAGCTCCGCTTGAGAATCGTTACAATATAACATAACAGAAATGCGCAGCGCGGATCGGTCTCACCGACCTGCCGCGTCCCCCATCGTCATTTCCATCCCGGACAGCGTGCCCCCATGCGTAGATTTCTGCTCGCCTTCGCCTCGCTCCTGCCGCTCGCGGCCGTCCCCGCCCATGCCGAGGAGGGGGGCGAGAGCCCCACCGCCGTTGAGCCCGTCCTCGTCGAGGGCGCCCAGGACGAGCTGGGCCCCGTCCTGACCGCCTCGCGCTCGGTTCTGGCCGGCGAGACGCTGGCCCGCGTGCGCGCCGCGAGCCTGGGCGAGACCCTGGCCAAGACCCCGGGCGTGCAGAACAGCGCCTTCGGCCCGGCCGCCGGACGCCCCGAGATCCGCGGCCAGTCGGGGCCGCGCGTGGCGCTGCTGGTCAACGGCATGCCCTCGCGCGACGCCTCGACCCTGTCGGGCGATCACGCCGCCCCGATCGAGCCGTTCCTGGCCGACCGCATTGTCGTCTCCAAGGGCCCGGCTTCGGTGCTGAACGGTGGTCAGGCGGTCGGCGGCGCGGTCGATGTGAGCGACGGCCGCATCCCCGCCAGCGTTCCGGCCCAGGCCTTCTCGGGCCGGGCCGAGATCAGCGGCGGCTACAACACCGGCTCGGCCGCCATGGCCAGGCTAGACGGGGGCCAGGGCGAGTGGGCCTGGCATTTCGACGCCCTCTATCGCGACGTTCCCGACCTGCGCATTCCCGGCGGCTCCAAGGACGCGGCCTGCCGCACCTGGAAGACGCTGGTGTCCAATGTCTACGCCCAGACCCTGTGCCAGGTGCGCCTGTCCAACCCGACCTGGGTGCGCGATCCGGCCACGGGCCTCTGGGTCGACGCCACCCCGCCCGAGCGCCAGGTGATCACCGACCGCTATCCCGGCGCAGAGGGGCGGCTGTCCAACAGCGGCCTGACGACGAAGGTCGCCACGCTGGGCGCCAGCCGCATCACTGCCGACGGCTATTTCGGCGCGGCCGTGCAGCGCTATGTCAGCGACTACGGCGTGCCGGGCTTCGCCTACATCACCTCCAGCCATCCGCAGCCGTCGCCGATCGCCCTGCAGGTCCGCTCGACGCGGTTCGACGTCAAGGGCGGCCTGACGCCCGACGCCCTGGGCGTGGCGCGGATCGATTTCGCCCTGGCCCGCACCGAAGGCGACGATCGCGAGGTGATCGATGGCCAGCCCCACACCCGCCTTCGCACCACGGCCGACGACCTGCGCATCGACGTGACCCACAAGCCCTTCGCGGGCTTCTCTGGTTTGGTCGGCGTGCAGGCCAGCCAGCGCGATCTGGTCACCGACGGGGCCAAGGCCTACCTGCCGTCGGTCGCCACCCGCGAGGACGCCATCTACTGGACCGAGCAGTTCGCCTGGCGCGCCCTGACCGTGAAGGCCGGCGCTCGCGCGGGCCGCACGCGCTACGACGTCGACGAGGCCTCCATCCGTCCGGGCCGCGGCCTGGGCTCGCTGGCCAAGGATCGCGACTACTCGACGACCGACCTGTCGGGCTCGCTGCGCTACGACGTGATCGAGGGCCTGTTCGTCGAGGCTCGCTACGACGAGACCGAGCGCGCGCCGTCGCTGATCGAGCTCTACGCCAACGGCGACCACTTCGGCATCCTCACCGAAGAGCAGGGCGACGCCCGTCTGAAGGTCGAGCGGGCCAAGACCGCCGAGCTGGGCGCGGGCTTCCAGCGCGGCCGCTATCGCCTGACGGCGGCGGCTTACCGCACCGACTACGACAACTACCTCTATCTCGGGAACACCGGGGTCTCGCGAACCCTGCCGGTGCGCGAATGGCGCCAGGGCGACACCCGGATCGAGGGACTGGAGATCGAGGGCTCGGTCGCCTTCCGCGGCACGCCCGTCGGCGACGTCGTGCTCGGCGGCTTCGTCGACCGGGTGCGCAGCAAGCCCCGCTTCACCCTGCCGGACGGCTACAGCCCCTTCACCTCGTCCAAGACCACGGCCGAGTGGGACAAGGAGTATTTCCGCCGCAACCTCGACGGCGACTACCTGCCGCGGATGCCGGTCTCGCGCTTCGGCGGCGACGTGTCATGGTCGCGGGGCGTCTGGAGCGCCAGCCTGGGCGCCGTCCGCTACGAGAAGCAGGACCGGGTCGCCAAGAGCGAGGCGCCGAGCGCCGCCTACACCCTGGTCGACGCCCACGCCGCCTACGCCTTCGAAGCGCGCGGCGCCAAGTGGGAGGCCTTCGTCGACGCGACCAACCTGCTCGACGAGGAGGCCCGGGCCCACAACTCGTTCCTGCGCTACCGGGCGCCGATGGCGGGCCGGGCGGCGCGCGTGGGGCTGAGAGCGCGGTTCTGACGTCCTGACCTAAACCATTGTCATCCCGGCCGTAGCGAAGCGGAGCGCCGGGATCTCCTACGGTTGCGAGGGGGCGGCGCGGGAGATCCCGGCTCTACGGAGCGCTATGCGCTCCTTCGGCCGGGATGACACCGTAAAGGGACGTGAGATTGAACCCACGGCGCCCCTCACCCCCTCGCAAACCGCCGTCCCAGCCAGTCGATGATCGCCGCGTTCACCGCCTCCGGCTTTTCCTGCTGGGTCCAGTGGCCGCTGCCCTCGACCAGCACCTTCTCCAGGTCGTCGATCTGGTCGCCCATGCGGTCGGCCAGGCTCGGCGGCAGCACCACGTCGTGCTCGGCCATGATCATCAGGCAGGGAACGCCGTCGATGCGGCGGGGCAGGGGCTCGGACCGCTCCCAGTTGCGGGTGAAGTTGCGGTACCAGTTGATCGGTCCGGTGAAGCCGCCCGCCTCAAACGCCTCCACATAGACGCCCCGTTCCTCGTCGCTGAGGAACTGCTTGTCGTCGGTCGCGGGATCGTAGTGCTCCAGCGCCAGCTGCAGGGCCAGCGAGCGCCGCTCGGCTGGGCGCGAGGAGAAGCCGACCACGCTGTCGCCGGGCAGGCGCATGAAGAAGCGCATGGTCTTGTCGACGTCCTGGGCGAACAGGGCGTCGGCCGCGCCGGGCGTCTGGAAGTGCACGATGTACATGTCCGGCCCGTAGGCGGCCTTGAACATCTCGATGGGGTCGATCGGCAGGCGCGGCACGAACGGGGTGTTCAGCCCGATGATCCCGGCCACGCGCGTCGGATGCAGCAGCGGCATGGCCCAGACGACGATGCCGCCCCAGTCGTGGCCGCAGAACACCGCCTTCTCCACGCCCAGGTGATCGAGCAGGCCGACGAGGTCGCCCGTCAGGTGCTCCATGTCGTAGTCGGTGACGGCGTCGGGCTTGCCCGTCAGGCCGTAACCGCGCTGGTCGGGGGCGATCACCCAGTATCCGGCCTGCGCGAGGGCTGCGACCTGATGTCGCCACGAATAGGCCAGTTCGGGAAAGCCGTGGGAGAAGACGATGGGAACGCCCTGGCGCGATCCGGCCTCGTAATAGGCCATCCGCAAGCCGTTGATGTCGGCGAACTGCGGCTGCGGCCAGGTCTGCGCGGCGGCCATCGGCGTCTCCCTTGTTATGTTATCAGCGGTCAGATTGCGGGGGCGTGATCGACCGGGCAAGCGATAAAGGGTTTCCGTCGCGGCGGACGGGAGTAGAAGGCGCCCATGACTTCCGCCGCTTCCGCTTCCCCCTCCGCCACGCCCTGGCGGCTCGTCCTGCTTTTGGGGGCGCTGACGGCCTTCGCGCCGATGTCGATCGACATGTACCTGTCCAGCTTCCCGGCCATCGGCCAGACGCTGAAGGCGGGTCCCGAGCAGGTTCAGCTGACCCTGGCGACCTTCTTCGCCGGCATGGCCATCGGCCAGTTCCTCTATGGCCCGGCGTCCGACCGCCTGGGCCGGCGCGCGCCGATCCTGCTGGGCGTGGTCATCTACACCGTCGCCTCGGTGACCTGCGCGCTCGCGCCGAACATCGAGGTGCTGCTGGGCGCACGCTTCGTCCAGGCCCTGGGCGGCTGCGCCGGGGCGGTGGTGGCCCGCGCGGTAGTGCGTGACCGCTTCGACCATGCCGAGACGGCCCGGGTGCTGTCGCTGATGACCCTGATCATGGGCCTGGCGCCGGTGCTGGCGCCGCAGCTGGGCGGCCTGATCTTCGCCCTGGCCGGCTGGCGGGCGGTGTTCGGGGTGATGGCGCTGTTCGGCCTGGCCATCGGCCTGTGGGTGCTTCTGGGCCTCAAGGAGTCGCGCTCCGAAGAGACCGCCGCCCAGGCCCGCGCCGAGAACCCGCTGCGCGCCTTCGCCCTGCTGCTGCGCGAAAAGCGCCTCCTGGGCTACGGCATCGCCGGGGCGCTGAACGGCTCGGTGCTGTTCACCTACATCTCGACCTCGCCCGACCTGGTGATGGGCACCTACGGCCACTCGCCGCTGGTCTTCAACATCGTCTTCGCGCTGAACGCCGTGGGCATCATCGGCGCCAGCCAGGTCAACCGCCTGCTGCTGCGCCGCTTCAAGCCCGACGAGGTGCTGACCCGCGCCAGCCTGGCCTCCACGACCCTGGCCCTGGTGCTGAGTTTCTTCGCCTGGACGGGCCTAGGCGGCGAGTGGACGGTGCTGCCGGTCCTGTTCCTGGCGCTGTCGACCTACGGCCTGATGTCGGGCAACACCATGGCCGGCGCGCTCAGCGTCGACCCGCGCCGGGCCGGCTCGATCTCGGCCCTGATGGGCGGCACCTCGTTCGGCGCCGGCGCCGTGGCCGCCTGGGCCGGCGGCCTGCTGCACGACGGCACCCCGCGCCCGGTGGCGATCGTGATGTTCGCCTGCCTCGTGGGCTCCAGCCTGGCGATCTTCCTGCTGGCCGTGCCGAAGAAGGCGGCGGTTTAGGCGAGCCGCTTCTCACTCACTTCGGCTTCTCTTCAGCGAGCATCCCCGCGAAGGCGGGGAACCAAGCCGAGTCGGCGGACTGTCCACGGCTGCGCCGTTTCCTGAAAGCCAGCTTGGGTCCCCGCCTTCGCGGGGATGCTCGGAGTTGGGGCGGGGCGATGATCCCTAAGGCCCCGTCGGCCGCAACCCGAACCAGCCGCCGTCGGCGTCGAAAAGCACATCGATGCGGCGCAGCGCGTGGCGGCCGGTGTTCACGAACGCCGTCGGCATCGGCGAATTGACCAGCACCTGGGTCGGCGCGATCGCGTCGCCCTGGCCCGTCGTGAAGGCCAGGGTCGTGGCCGGGGCGGTGGGCACGGTGATGGTCACCGTCTGGCCGTCCGCCAGCACCGTCGACTGGGCCTTGTCGTTGTTGTTGGTCTGGGTGCGCGTCTGCAGGGCGGCGGGATCGGCCACGCCCAGGTACATGGTCGGGATGCCGGTATCGATCAGCAGCGCGCCGGGCTGGGCGGGCAGGCCGCCGGCCGCCACCTGCATCGGCGCCTGCGGCCAGTCCATGGCGCCGTTGGGACCCTGCCTGCCCAGCTTCACGAACCGGAAGCCGCCGGTGTTGGCCGGGGTCAGGCCCACGTGCACGCCGCCCTGGGTCACCACATAGCCCCGGCGATAGGTCTTCGGCGCGATGGGCCGGCCGTCGATGGCCACGAGGTTCAGCAGCGGGTTCTTCTGCGGCGTGCCCTGGGTCTGGCCGTTGCCCTCGCGCCCGAAACCGACGCCCATATAGGCGATGCCCCTGGGCATGGTGATCGTGGCCTTCGGCGCCGCGCAGGTTCCCGGCGAGGTCTTCACGTCGTAGCCGGGGCAGTCGTGTTCGGTGTCGACCACCAGGATCGGAACCTGCGCCCGCGCCAGCTCCGCTCCCGCCGCGTCGACGAAGGCGACGCTGGTGGGGACCCAGTGGCCCACCCACAGCCGCTTGCTGCTGCTCAGGAACTCCCAGCCGCGCGGATAGGCCTTGGCCTTGTCGGCCGACCAGCCGGGCAGGTCGATGGCCGAGATCACCACCCCTGTCGAGCCGGTGTCCATCACCACCGGCGGCGGGGCATAGGCGCCCAGCGGTCCGTCCAGCCGCAGCGACACGGTCGGCGGGCCGTCGAACGGCCCGGCCGCCCAGGGCGTGAAGGGGATGAAGCGGCCCTGGTCGTAGGCCTGAAGGTCCGGCCCCGCCTGCGAACAGGCCTGGGTGGTCAGCGTGGTCGAGGCCAGCAGAAGGGCGGCGCAGCCCTGGAGTGTCCGGATCGGTCGCATGAAGCCTGTCCTCCCTGGGTGGAGTTCACGTCGCCTCGTGCAACTTAGAATGATCTATCCGCGCCTTTGCAAGCGTGGCTAGGCCTGGTCGGCGACCTTGCCGGCGCTCCAGGCCAGGGCCAGCCAGCCGGCCAGGAAGGCCACGCCCCCGATCGGCGTGATCGCCCCCAGGATGCGCGGGCCGCCGAAGGCCATGGCGTACAGCGTGCCCGAGAACACCAGCGTCCCCAGCAGGAAGAGGCCGGCGACCAGGCCGCCGCAGCGTCCCGTGGCCCGCGCCACGGCGAAGGCGGCGAACACCGCCAGCGCGTGGGTCATCTCGTAGAGCGCGCCGGTCTTCAGCAGTTCGGCGGGGCGCGCCTCGTGCACGCCATGGGCGGCGAAGGCCCCGACGGCCACCGAGACGAAGCCGCTGAGGGCGGCCAGGCGCAGGTACAGCTTCGGGGTCCAGATCTTCGCCATGGGCCTAGCGGTGCTTCTCGTGCTGGGTCACTTCGTCGGGCTTGATGTCGATCACGCTCGGCGCGACGGCGTTGTATTGCTCGGTCTTGTGCAGGTCCATGACGACGCTGCGGTGGCCTTCCCAGATCATGTGCAGGGCGACGTACAGCACGATGGCCAGGCCCACGAAGCCGATCCAGCGGTGCTTGTGCAGCAGCTTGGCGATGGCGTTGGCGGCCAGGCCCATCAGGGCGATCGACAGCAGGAGGCCGAACACCAGGATGCCCGGGTGCTCGCGGGCGGCGCCGGCCACGGCCAGCACGTTGTCCAGCGACATCGAGACGTCGGCGATCAGCACCTGCAGGAAGGCGCTCTTGAAGCTCTTGGCCGGCCTGGCGCGTGGTTCGGTGGTCGGGTCGCTGTCGAGCACGGCGGCCGCGTCGGCCTCGTCGTGGTGCGCCTGGTCGCGCATCTCGCGCCACATCTTCCAGCACACCCACAAGAGCAGGAAGCCGCCGGCCAGCAGCAGGCCCACCACGCCCAGCAGCCAGGTGGTGATCAGCGCGAAACCGATGCGCAGCACCACGGCCGCGCCCAGCCCGTAGAGGATGACCTTCTTGCGGTCCTTCACCGGCAGGCCGCCGGCGGCCAGGCCCACGGCCACGGCGTTGTCGCCGGCCAGGACGAGGTCGATCATCAGGACCTGGAGGAAGGCGGCGGCGGGGCCGTCGGGCGTGAAGAGCGTTTCGAGCATGCGGTCTCAATGGGGCAGGCGGCGCGCCCTGGCAAGGGTTGGAAAAAGGGGCCGGAAACGAAAGCGGCGCGCCCCGGTCAGGGACGCGCCGCTGAAGCCGTCGAAAGCGCCGATCCTAGTGGACCGGCTCGGGCTCGCGATGGGTTTCCTCGCTGGCCGGCTCGGCGTGGACGACCGGTTCGGCCGCCGGCTCGACATGGGCCTGTTCGCTGACGTGCTGCACCTGCGGGCTGTCGTCGGCGGGGGCGGGGAAGGGCTCGTGCTCGGTCGCCTGGGCGGCGGCCTCCTCGGCCTTGGCTTCCTGGTTGTGGTTGAACATCGCCGTGGCCGCGGCCCCGGCGATCGCGCCGCCGGCGGCGGCCACCATCGGGTTCACATAGGCCACGTCCTGCGACTTGGGCGTGTCGAACTCCGGCTCGTTGCGGCCGTAGTCGGTCAGGGTGCGGAACTTGCGGCGACGCTCGGCCCGTTCCTTGGCCTTGGCCGCGTTGCGCGAGATCGCCACCAGGATGATCAGCGCCAGCAGAACCAGGCCCGCGCCCAGCAGCGACTTGCCCGGAATCTTGCCGATGCCCGGCACCTCGTACTGGGTGTCCAGGAAGGCCGGCAGCTTGAAGCCCTCGACCGCTTCCTTGGCCTTCGCGGGCGCGGCGGCGACCTGCTTGCTGATCGTGCCCAGCGAGAACGGCTGGGCGGGCTTGGCGCCGTCCAGCGAGGCGCCGAACGAGGTGGTCAGTTGGCCGTTGGCCTCGGGCGTCGGCTTGACCTGCCAGGCGAAGGTGGTCGGCTCGCCCGGCTTGACGGTCGCGGTCTGGCGGCCGTTCGGGGTGATCTCGTAGCCCTTGCCCTCGAGGTCGGCATAGGCGCTGACCTTCTTGGCCGGCTTGCCGATGCCCAGCTTGGCGGCCTGCTGCTTGATCATGTCGCCCAGCGTGGCCGGCAGCGACAGGGTGACCTGGCCTTCCTTGCCGGTCTTCAGGCTTTCGGCGGTGGCCAGCACCGCGCCGCTGGTGGCGGCGGGGGCGACGGCGGCCTGCAGCTTCTCGACCTTGGGCGACAGCTTGGCGGCGGCGGGCGCGGCCGGGACGACGACGGGCGTCGGGGCCTTGGCCAGCTTCTCCGGCTTGGCCGGCGGCGCGACCGGCTTCAGCGCCGGGGCCTGGGCCACGGCCTTGGGCGCCGGCGCGACGGGCGCGGCCTTCACCGGCGCCGGCTTTGCGGCGACGACGGCGGGCTTGGGCGCGGGCTTGGCTGCGATCGGAGCCGGCTTGGCCGCGACCGGCGCGGGACGCGCGGCGGCGACCTGGGCCGGACGGGGGTGGTGCGGCTTGGGATGCGGACGGGCCGCCGGCTTGCCCTCACGCGGATTGGCGATCGGGCGCATGGCGGTGACCAGCGTGCCGTCGGGCCGGCGCCAGGTCTTCAGGCGCGAATCGCCGCTGGTGACCGCGACCGGCTTGGGCTGGGCGATCGGACCGCCAAGCAGGCCGTCGGCCGGCGGGGCCTCGGCCATCGCCGGCGGCGCGCCCAGCAGTTCGGATTTCTCGACGGGCGGCGGCGGCGCCGGCTCGTTCAAGGCCGACGACGTGTCGGCCGGCTGCTTGGCGCCGCACCCTGCCAGCGCCAGCACGACAACGGCGGACGAGGCCAGGGCCGCCGTCCGGAACTTCATCTGCAACATCGGGTCCCCCGATCCCATGCTTCAAATCCTTCGCGGGCAAGGCTCGCGAAGTTACTCGTCCGCGAGGAAAACACGTCGTTGCGACGAAATCAAAACGGTTAATCGGGATTCACGAACCGATTTCCCCCTTCAGGCGAACTCGTGACGTTTCATAGAGCGCGATCGCCGCCGCGGCGGACACGTTCAGGCTCTCGAAGCCGCCCGGCATGGGGATTTTTCCCATCGCGTCGCAGTGCTCGGCCACCAGGCGGCGCACGCCTTCGCCTTCCGAACCCAGCACCAGCACGGTCGGACCGCCGTCCAGCACCTCCTCCAAGCTGGCCTCGGCCTCGCCGGCCAGGGCCACGGCCCGCCAGCCCAGGTCCGCCAGTTCCTCGAGAGCCCGCGAAAGATTGACCACGCGCGCGTAGGGCACCTTGTCGACCGCGCCGACGGCGGTCTTGGCCAGCACGCCGGAGAGGGCGGGGGCGTGGCGGTCCTGCAGCACCGCGCCCTTCACGCCGAACGCGGCGGCCGAGCGGAAGATCGCGCCGACGTTCTGCGGGTCGGTGATCTGGTCGAGCATGACGATCACGCCCTGGGCCGGCGTGCCCAGTTCGGCCAGCGACAGCGGTTCGGGCTCGGCGACCTTCATGGCGATGCCCTGGTGCACCGCGCCCTGCGGCAGAAGCCTGGCGATGTCGCCCGTCTCCAGGATCTGCAGCGCGGGGTGGCGCTGGAGATTCGGCGCGAGTCGCTTGGCCCGCTCCGGCGTCACCAAAAGGCGCTTGGCGGGCGGCCTGGCGGGGTTCGAAAGCGCCGCTTCGACCGCGTGATTCCCCCAGATCCATTCCTTGTCGTCGCCGGCCGGCTTGGAAAAGGTCTTGGTTTTCTGAGGCTTGGAGCGATTTTCACGTTCTGGCGCTTTTGGCCTTCTACGGTCGTTGCGTTCAGAATGAGAGGACACTATAAGACGCGCTCCGATTTGGGGGCCACGAGGTTCCGCGAGCCGGTCCGGCGGTGCTTAAGCACAGTCCGTTCCTGCTCAAAGAGCTTTTGTTCCTCGATCCACAGTAGCCGTTTGACACGGCCGCGAAGATCGAAGATATGGCCGCCTCTTCCGGTAGTTCACATCGCGCCGTGGGGGAATGTCCCGAGCGGCAAAGGGGGCGGACTGTAAATCCGCTGCGAAAGCTTCGAAGGTTCGAGTCCTTCTTCCCCCACCACGCGCGATGAACACCGGAAGGAGGGCTTGAGGCCCCCGAGCCAAGAGACGGGAGCCGACGCGACCCCGCTGCCAGTTACAGCTAGGCCCAAGTCTAGCTTACCAGGGCGGGTATAGCACAATGGTAGTGCAGCAGCCTTCCAAGCTGAGGATGCGGGTTCGATTCCCGCTACCCGCTCCAGCTCCCCCGAAAAGTTAGACGTAATCAATCAGCCGCCGGCGCGAAGGTAGAGACGATGGCCAAGGAAAAGTTCGAACGCACTAAGCCGCACTGCAACATCGGCACCATCGGTCACGTTGACCATGGCAAGACGACGCTGACGGCCGCGATCACGATCACGCTGGCGAAGTCGGGCGGCGCGACCGCCAAGAACTACGCCGACA
>NZ_JBFTJR010000031.1:0-57498 GCF_056395525.1 Caulobacter sp. 10L414 | reverse complement strand
GGCCTGCGTGCTGTTCGCCGCCGCCGCGCCCGCGCCGCCGGCTGGCGCGCCGGCGTCGGCCATCCTCGCGTCCGTGCGCCGCAACGAGGGCTCGCCGGCCTCGCGGCTGAAGACGCTGGCCTATCTCGACAACGTGCTGGCCCGGGCCCAGGCGCGCGACGCCGGCGCCGACGAGGCCTTGATGCTGGACAACCAGGGCCGCCTGGCCTGCGCCTCGGCGGGCAATCTGTTCTGGCTGGACGGGGACGTGCTGGCGACGCCGGCGCTGGACTGCGGCGTGCTGGCGGGGCTGGCGCGCGGCCGGGTGATGGACGCGGCCGCTCGCCTGGGGCTGCAGGTGCGCGAAGTCCACGCCAGGATCGAGGCCCTGGCCGGCGCCGATGCGGCCTTCCTGACCAACAGCCTGACGGGCGTGCGGCCCCTGGTGTCGCTGGACGGTCGCGCCCTGGGCGTCGATCCGCGCGTAGCGGCCCTGGCCGCCGCGCTGGCCTAGGTCTTGAGCCACTCCACCGTTTCGGTGCGGCGCGGGCGCAGGAAGTAGGTCCGCCGGAAGGTGAACGAGGCTTTGTTCAGGCTGGTGGCCGGCGTGTAGTTGTAGCTGGTGGTGCTGACGATGACGCTGCTGCCGGCGGGCAGCACGCTGTCGGGGACGTTGGTCACCACGGCGGCGGCGGCCGGGCAGTCGGTCGGGCTGTTCTTGGGCGCGACCCAGGCCACGGTGTCCTTGCCCTTGCTGTCGGACACCACGCTGTAGAGGCACAGGCGCATGGGCGAGGCCGGGAACGGCTTCATCACCGCCAGGCTGATGTTGTAGATGTCGTTGACCCGGGTCTGGTTGATCTGGCCGTTCTGGGCGGCCATGTCGCCGATCAGCGAGGTGGCGTGGAACAGGCGTCGCTGGGCCATCATCGCCTGGGTCAGCTCGGCCATGCCGAAGTAGAACAGCAGCAGCAGCGGGGCCAGCAGGGCGAACTCGACGGCGACCGCGCCACGGACGTCGCGGGTGAAGCGGGGACGGCGCGGGGTCATGTGGGGCAGCTCACGGCGACGACGGCTTCGTTGTTGAACGGCTCGTTGGCGAAGGCGGTGGTGAAGCCGAGCGTCTTCTTGCCCTTCGAGGTCTCGATGACCGAGGCCAGCAGAGGCGTGATCACCGGCCAGTCGTAATAGGCGCGCACGACGACCAGCGAGCTGGCGCCGCCGGGATCCCAGCACATCGTGTTGGGCGTCGTCAGGCCGCTGGTCGAGGTGAAGGTCGACACCGTGCGCACGTCGACGCGCAGGCGGGTGCTGCAGTTGTCCTGCAGCCAGCTCATGCGCTGGCAGACCTTGGTCTTGAAGGCGGTGGCCGAGTTGTCGCTGGAGGTCTGGACCTGGCCCGTGCGGATCTCGCGGCCGGCGTCGATGACCGCGTTCTCCAGCATCATCGACACGAAGAACACCAGCGCCAGTTCGATCAGGCCGAAGAACAGCAGCAGGAACGGCGCCAGCAGCAGGGCGAACTCGACGGCGGTCGCGCCGTCCTGCGCGCGCGCGAACCGGTGCAGCCGGCGGCGGACGGCCTGCCTCAGGCGGGCGTTGAGCGTGACGGGAGGCTTCCCCATGGAGCGGTCCGAGTTTGCGACGAGCCCGACCATAGCGGCCGCTCCCTAACCGCGTCCTAAGCCGCTCCACGCGCGCTCATGCGTGCGTGGAGTCGTTTGATAGGGGTTCAGGGCTGGCCGGGCGCCGGCGCCGGCGCCGGCTCGGCGGCGGTCAGGGCGGTGCAGCGGCCGTCGCAGGCGTAGGCCGAGGCGTTCACGCCGCGCTGGACGGTCACGGCGTCGGCGGTGACGTCGGTCACCAGCACCTGGCCGCCGGCCAGCGGTCGGCCCTGGGCGTCGAAGGCGAACAGGGTGGTCACGCCCACGCGCTTGCCCAGGATCACCAGGGTGCGGTCGTTGATGACGCTGACGTCGGCGATCTGCGGGTCGCCGACCACGATCTCGCGGGCGGGCCCGCCGAGGGGCACCGTCGTCGCCTGGCCGGCGGCCACGGTCATGGTGCGGGTGGGCGCGGAGGCGGTCGGAGCGGCCGCCTGGGCCGCCACGGCGGCGCCGAAAAGGCTGAAAACGGCGGCGATGGCGAGCGAGAGGCGGCGCATGGCGGTCCTGTCGGAGCGAAATCTATGACTTCACCCTGACGAAGAATGGTCAATAAAAACCTAAGATCGGCCAGGGTGCGACAAGCTGCGCATCTGCGAATTCCTTGAGAATCAACGGGTTTATGCGCTCGAATGGTGGCGTGGTTAAGAGTTGATAATGGTAAACTTGAATAAACCAAAAGAAAAATCGGCAGAATGTCTCGGTGTTTACTGCCGATTAATCGAGGTGGGCGAAATTGATCGTGTTTTCGGGGGTGAACAAGTCGCCATGGCTTGCAGGCCCAGCCAAGTTTTCTCAGCAGGAGATCAAGTCATGTCGAAGTTTGTCACGCGCTTCCTGAAGGACGAGTCGGGCGCCACGGCCATCGAATACGGCCTCATCATCGCCCTGATCGCCGTCGTCATCGTCGCCGCTTTCGGCGTCCTGCGTCCGGCCATCGAAGGCGCCTTCGAGCGTACCGCTGGTCAGCTGGACGCCGCCCAGTAAGGCTTGGACCGCTCAAGGGAGACGGCCGATGGTCGCCTTTATCGATCGTTTTCTGAATGACGAACGAGGCGCAACGGCCATCGAGTACGGCCTGATCGCGGCTCTGATGAGCCTGATCGTGGTCGCCGCCGTCCCCGTGCTTCGCGAACCCCTGCTCGGCGCTTTCGACCGGGTGCGGGGCCACCTCGACGCCGCAGGCAACTAGCGGCGAAGAGGCGGGAAGCCCAAAGGTCTTGAAGGGCCGCGACGTTCCGACGTCGCGGCCCTTCTTCTTTTCTGGTCTCAAATACAGAGAACACTGTGGCCAAGCCCGGCAACGATTGCTTCATCGGCGCCGGGATAGATTGGCGCAAGTCGAGGTTAGAGGCCCTGCCATGCAGACCCTGCAGATCCTTCCGCTGATCGTCTTCGCCGGCCTCGCCGTCGTCGCGGGCCTGAAGGACGTCACCAGCTACACCATTCCCAACTGGATCTCGCTGGCGCTGATCGCGGCCTTTCCGCTGGGCGCTGCGATGGGCGGGATCGGCTGGGCCTCGGCGGGCCTGTCGCTGGCCGTGGGCTTCGGCCTGCTGGTGGTCGGCATGATCATGTTCGCCCTGCGCTGGGTCGGCGGCGGCGACGCCAAGTTCCTGGCCGCCTGCGCGCTGTGGATGGGCGTGCCCGGCATCGCGCCGTTCCTGCTGACCACGGCCCTGGCCGGCGGCGCGCTGACCGTGGGCCTGATGAGCCTGCGCTCGGGCTGGCTGGCGCCGGTGATCGCCGGCGGTCCGGCCTGGGTGCGCCGTCTGGGCGACAAGAAGGGCGATGTTCCCTACGGCGTGGCGATCGCGGCCGGGGCCCTGGCGGCCCTGCCGCAAAGCGTCGTCGGCCAAGCTTTGCTCAACTGACCGCGAACGGCTCCCGGCTTTCGGGAGTCCGCGTCAGGCTGTCGCGGCTCGAAACGCCGTGGCGGCCTGCTTCCTTTAGTGGCTGTTAACCATGGGCGCCGCAGTTTGCGATGCGGCCAGAACGGCTGTTCGATCCCTGCGTCCGGCGGAGTGAAGCTCTCCAGGCGCGCCGAACCCGTCCTGCCGACGCCAGAGCTCCGCCGCGCATGAACCCTGTCAGAATCATCATCGTGCTGGTCGCCGCCGTTTCGGCGATCGGCCTGGCCGTGCTGATGCAGAAAGCCCTGGGCGGCAAACCCGCCAAGTCGGAAGCGGTGGCTTCGGCGCCCGCGCCCACCCTTGACGCCAAGCCGATGACCCTCGTCCTGGTCGCCAAGCGCGACCTGGCGATCGGCACGCGCCTGACCAAGGACGACGTCGAGTGGAAGGCCTGGCCGGCCGACGCCGTCAGCCCCGTCTATCTCACCAACGGCGCGGCCCCGGTCGAACCGGCCAATKGCGCGGCCAAGGCGGTCAAGACCGTCGGCGAGGCCGCCGGCGTGCTGGGCGGCGGACCGCCCGAAGCCAGCGTCGAGGGCGCGATCGTTCGCGACCCGCTGCTGGCCGGCGAGCCCATCGTGGCCCGCAAGATCGTTCGCGGCGGCGAGGGCGGCTACCTCTCCGTCGTGCTGTCGCCCGGCGCCCGCGCCATGGCCGTTCCCGTCACCTCCGAAACCGCGGCCGGCGGCTTCATCCTGCCCGGCGACCGCGTCGACGTGCTGATGAGCCGCGACGCGCCCAACGCCGACACCAACGGCGGCGGCAAGCAGGTGGTCGCCGAGACCGTGCTGCAGAACATCCGCGTCCTCGCTCTCGACCAGGCCACCGCCGCCGAGAAGGACGCCAAGACCATCGTCGCCGCCACGGCCACCCTCGAGGTGCGCCCGGCCGAGGCCGAGGCCCTGACCCGCGCCAAGGCGTCGGGCCCCGTCACCCTGGCGCTGCGCGCCTACACCGACCTGGGCGGCCCCTCCGGCGTCGCCGCCCCCACCCAGGACTCCACGGTCATCCGCATCAATCGCGGCGGACAGACCTCCAGCATCGCGGTGCGCCAATGATCCGCCGATCCGCCCTCGTCTCCCTCGCCATCCTGGCGGCCCTGGCCCCGGCGGCCGCGGTTCATGCCGACGGCTATGCCGGCAACCGGGTCTACCGTCCGGCCCGCGCCGCGCCGCGCGCGCCGGCCCCGGTCGTCACCTATGCGCCGCAGCCGGTCGCCGACCAGGTGCTGCGCGTCGACCTGACCGCCGGCCCCGACGCTCGCGTCCTGAACCTGCCGCGCGGCAAGTCGGCGATCATCGAGCTGCCGGTCGACGTGCGCGACATGCTGGTCACCAACCCGCAGGTGGCCGACGCGGTGCTGCGCAATCCGCGCCGCATCTACGTGCTGGGCGTGGGCAAGGGCTCGACCGACGCGGTGTTCTTCGACGCCGCCGGCCGCCGCCTGCTGTCGCTGGCCATCCGGGTCGACGAGGATTCCGGCCTGCTGCAGGACACCCTGCGCAAGGTGCTGCCCGACGCCCGCATCGAGGTGCAGCCGGTGCGCGACAGCGTGATCCTGACCGGTACGGTTGCCAACGCCTCTGACTCCAGCAAGGCGGTGCTGGTCGCCCAGCAGTTCGTCTCCAAGCCCGAGCAGGTGGTCAACATGCTCAGCATCGCCGGCAAGGACCAGGTGATGCTCAAGGTGCGGGTCGTCGAGGTCCAGCGCAACATCATCAAGCAGCTGGGCGTGTCGACCAGCAACCTGCTCAACGACGGCTTCAAGACCTACAGCCTTGGCCGCGAGAACACCTTCGCAGTCAATGGCGGCATGGTCGGCGGCGCCGACCTCTGCTACGGCCGCAACAACGTCCGCACGACGAACTACACCAACAACGCCTCGCTGACGAACAACGGCAGCGTGACGAGCGGCTCGACCGGGTCGACGACCGCCACGACCTCGACCAGCGTCAGCGTCACCGATCCGGTGACCGGCGCGGTCACCACCACGACCACCTCGTCGGGCAACAGCGGAAGCTCGGGCAGCAGCAATTCGCTGACCGGCCTGGTCTCCAGCGCCGCCAGCACCGCCTACAGCATGGCCACCGGCAACAACCTCAACGCCTGTCTTCAGGCGTTCGAGCGGGTGGGCCTGATCCGCACCCTGGCCGAGCCGAACCTGACAGTCGTCTCCGGCGAGGCCGGCAAGTTCCTGGCCGGCGGCGAGTTCCCGGTGCCCACGGGCAGCGACGAGAACGGCCGCGTGACCATCGAATTCAAGCCCTACGGCGTGGGCCTGGGCTACACCCCGGTGGTGATGTCGGGCGGCCGCATCTCGCTGAAGCTGTCGACCGAGGTCTCGGAGCTGTCGAGCCTGGGGGCCTTCACCGTCTCCACCGGCACCAGCTCGACCCTGGTGGTGCCGGGCCTGTCGGTGCGCCGCGCCGAGACCACCGTGGAGCTGCCTTCGGGCGGCGCCCTGATGATCGCGGGCCTGCTGCACCAGCAGACCAAGGAGAACATCGACTCCCTGCCGGGCATGACCTCGCTGCCGATCCTGGGCTCGCTGTTCCGCTCGCGCGACTACCTGAACGGCGAGACCGAGCTGGTGGTGATCATCACTCCCTACATCGTCGACCCCACCCGGCCGCAGGATCAGCAGACGCCGGCCGACGGCCTGCAGATCGCCGGCGACATGAGCACCGTGCTGCTGGGCCGCCTGAACAAGGTGGTCAAGGCCCCCGCGGGCGCCAACGTCGAGCGGACCTATCAGGGTCCGGTCGGCTACGTGATCGAATAAGGACGCGGACCATGACGCGAGCCAAAACCTTCCGCGCCATCCTCGCCGGCGCCGGCCTTGCGGCCCTGGCCGCCTGCGCGTCGACCGAACGCGCGCCGCCGCCGGCCGCGGTGGCGATCACCCCGACCGAGCAATGGACCGACAAGGTCAAGGTCAGCGCCGCGCCCGACGAGGTGCTGCTGGCCGTGCACCCCGAGGGCCTGTCGCCGACCCAGGTGCGGGCGCTGGACTCGCTGCTGGCCCGGTTCACCGAGGCCGAGGCCAAGGAGCTGGTCGTGCTGGCGCCGGTGGGCGGACCCGAGGCCCCGGCCGCCGGCCGCATGGCCGCCGCCGCCCGCGCCTACCTGATCGACGCCGGCGCGCCGCGCTTCGCCATCCGCATCGACTCCTACCCGGCCGACGGCGACAAGGCGCCGCCGCTGCGCGTGGGCTACCTGCGCCATGAGGTCGAGGTCCCGCGCTGCGGCTCCTGGGGCAACCTGACGGCCACGCAGAGCAACCAGGCCTACGCCAACTTCGGCTGCGCCGTGACCGCCAACATCGCCTCGCAGGTGGCCAATCCCGCCGATCTTCAGGGCCCGCGCCGCGAGGACTCGGCCGACGCCATGCGCCGCGGCGTGGTCATGGGCAAGTATCGCGCCGGCGAACCGACCGCGTCGCAGAAGGACACCCAGTCCGACGGCGCCGTTTCTCGGGTGGTGAAATGACGACCTTCCGGACCACCGATCCCGATCCCTTCGACCTGGGCTTCGAGGCCGACGACGAGTTCGCGCCGGTCGGCGGCGATCCGTGGCGCACGGCGCCCGCCCCGGCGGCGGCGGCCAGCGACCCGTTCGCCGACTTCCCGCCCGCCCGGCCTCGGCCGGAGAGCCGGCCCGAGCCTGCGCCTGGCCTCGCCAGCCTGGCGTCCAACCCGTTCGCCGACCTGGCCCCGCCGGTCCAGGAGGCGCCGCGCCCCGCGCCCGTGGCCGCGCCCGAGCCGGCCGCGATGGACTGGGGCGTCTCGGCGCATGACGAAATCCTGCCCGGCGTCGAGGCAGGCGTCGGCGAGGCCAGCGTGCCGCGCATCGCCATCCACGCCTTCGGCGTCCGCGCCGAGACCCTGGCGGTGATCGAGGCCGCGGCCGCCGATCGCCGGATGAACCGCGCCTCGGTCGTCACGCGCTCGGGCGGCCTGGAGGCGGCCGTCGACTTCTATCAGAACCAGCCGACGCCCTCGCTGGTGCTGGTCGAGACCATGGACTCGGCCCAGCGCATGCTGGCGCTGCTGGACGGCCTGGCCCAGGTCTGCGACCCCGGCACCAAGGTCGTGGTGATCGGCCAGACCAACGACATCGCCCTCTATCGCGAGCTGATGCGTCGCGGGGTCAGCGAGTACCTGACCCAGCCCAAGAGCCCGCTGCAGGTGATCCGCGCCGTCACCGCGCTGTATTCAGACCCGTCGGCGCCGTTCGTCGGCCGCCAGGTGGCCTTCGTCGGGGCCAAGGGGGGCGTGGGCTCCTCGACCCTGGCCCACAACTTCGCCTGGTCGATGGCCGAGCGGATGGAGGCGGCCACGGTCATCGTCGACCTGGACCTGCCGTTCGGCACCGCCGGCCTCGACTTCAACCAGGACCCGCTGCAGGGCGTGCTCGACGCGCTCAGCCAGCCCGAGCGCCTGGACCCGGTGCTGATGGACCGGATGATGGTCCGCTGCGGCGACCGCCTGTCGCTGCTGGCCGCCCCGGCCACGCTGGAGCAGGACTACGACATCGGCGCCGACGCCTACGAGGAGGTGACGCAGAAGATGCGCGGCGCCGCCCCGTTCGTGGTGCTGGACCTGCCGCACAGCTGGGCGCCCTGGACCCGCAAGGTGCTGGTCGGCAGCGACGATCTGGTCATCGTCGCCACGCCGGACCTGGCCAGTCTGCGCAACGCCAAGAACATCGTCGACCTGGTGCGCCAGGCGCGCCCCAACGACATCCCGCCGCGGCTGGTGCTGAACCAGGTCGGCGTGCCGGGGCGTCCGGAGATCCCGGTCAAGGACTTCGGCGAGGCGCTGGGCGTGACGCCGTCGCTGGTGCTGCCGTTCGATCCCAAGCTGTTCGGCCAGGCCGCCAACAACGGCCAGATGGTCGCCGAGGTGGCCCCCAAGTCGAAGGCGGCCGAGGGCGTCGATCACCTGGCGCGGCTGATCAGCCGTCGCGAGGCGCCGGCGGCCGCCAAGTCGGCGTCGATCCTGTCGGGTCTGTTCAAGAAGAAGTAGGGGCGAATGTTCGGCAAGCGCGATCAGGCCACCGTCACCGAGCGCCAGGCGCCGCCTCCCGCCCCCACCGGCGGGACGGCCATCGCCACGCGCCCGCAGCGCGTCGATCCCGCCGCGGCGCCGGCCGCCGCGCCCGTCAAGCCGYCCGCCGCGCCCAAGGCCACCCAGGGCCTGGAGCAGCTGCGCGCCGCCCAGGGGCAGCAGCAGACCACCACGATCGTCCGTGAGCAGAGCGACTACTATCACGCCACCAAGACGACGATCTTCAACGCCCTGCTCAACACCATCGACCTGTCGCAACTGGCCCAGCTGGACCAGAAGGCGGCGGCCGAGGAAATCCGCGACATCGTCGCCGAGCTGGTGGCGATCAAGAACGTCTCGATGTCGGTGTCCGAGCAGGAGCACCTGGTCCAGGACATCATCAACGACGTCCTCGGCTACGGCCCGCTGGAGCCGCTGCTGGCCCGCGACGACATCGCCGACATCATGGTCAACGGCGCCCACCGGGTGTTCATCGAAGTGGCCGGCAAGGTGCAGCTGACCAACGTCCGCTTCCGCGACAACCTGCAGCTGATGAACATCTGCCAGCGGATCGTCAGCCAGGTCGGCCGCCGGGTCGACGAAAGCTCGCCGATCTGCGACGCGCGCCTTCCCGACGGCAGCCGCGTCAACGTCATCGCGCCCCCCTTGGCGCTGGATGGTCCCACCCTGACCATCCGGAAGTTCAAGAAGGACAAGCTGACGATGAAGAACCTGGTGGAGTTCCTCTCCATCAGCCCCGAGGGCGCGCGCGTCCTCGGCGTCATCGGCGCCTGCCGCTGCAACGTCATCATCTCGGGCGGCACCGGCTCGGGCAAGACCACCTTGCTCAACACCATGACCGCCTTCATCGACCCCACCGAGCGGGTCGTGACCTGCGAGGACGCGGCCGAACTGCAGTTGCAGCAGCCGCACGTGGTGCGCCTGGAAACCCGCCCGCCCAACCTGGAAGGCCAGGGCGCGGTGACGATGCGCGATCTGGTCAAGAACTGCCTGCGGATGCGTCCCGAGCGGATCATCGTCGGCGAAGTCCGCGGCCCCGAGGCGTTCGACCTGCTGCAGGCCATGAACACCGGCCACGACGGCTCGATGGGCACGCTGCACGCCAACAGCCCGCGCGAGGCCATCAGCCGCGTCGAGAGCATGATCACCATGGGCGGCTACGGCCTGCCCTCGAAGACCATCAAGGAGATGATCGTCGGCTCGGTCGACGTGATCATCCAGGCCGCCCGCCTGCGCGACGGCAGCCGCCGCATCACCCACGTCACCGAGGTCGTCGGCCTGGAAGGCGACGTCATCGTCACCCAGGACCTGTTCGTCTACGAGATCACCGGCGAGGATGAGAACGGCAAGGTGCTGGGCAAGCACCGCTCGACCGGCATCGCCCGGCCGCGCTTCTGGGACCGCGCCCGCTATTACGGCCTCGAGCGCGAGCTGGCCGAAGCGCTGGACGCGGCGGAGTAGGGCGCGGCGATGTTCATCCTGATCGCCGTCCTCGGCTTCATCACCATCGCCGGGCTCGGCTTCGTGCTGACCGGCGGGGGCGAGAGCGCGGGCGCCAAGGCGGCCAAGCGCGCCCAGGTGATCGTCGGCGGCGGCGAGCGCCAGGCCGCGGCGCGGGCCAAGGTCGCGGCCAACACCCCCGACGCCCGCCGCAAGCAGATCCTCAAGACGCTCAAGGAGCAGGATCGCAAGCAGAAGAAGGCGACGCTGACGATCGCCGCCCGCCTGCGGGCCGCCGGCCTGGGCGAGAACGCCAAGATGTTCTGGATCATCAGCGGCGGGCTGGGGCTGTTCGTCACCCTGTTCCTGCTGATGCTGCGCCAGATGCCCCTGGTCGCCCTGGGCGCCGGCTTCGCCGCGGGCTTTGGCCTGCCGCGCTGGGTGATCGGCTTCATGGGCAAGCAGCGCACCAAGAAGTTCATCGACGCCTTCGCCGACGCCATCGACATCATCGTGCGCGGCATCAAGTCGGGCCTGCCGGTGCACGACTGCCTGAAGATCATCGGCAAGGAGAGCCCCGAGCCCCTGGCCGGCGAGTTCCGCACCCTGACCGAGAACATCGCCATGGGCATGCCCCTGGATACGGCGCTGGAGCGGCTCTACGAGCGCATGCCCACCGCCGAGGTGCGGTTCTTCGCGATCGTGCTCAACATCCAGCAGAAGACCGGCGGCAACTTGGCCGAGGCCCTGGGCAACCTGTCGACCGTGCTGCGATCGCGCAAGCTGATGGCCGAGAAGATCAAGGCGCTGTCGGCCGAAGCCGTGGCCTCGGCCTTCATCATCGGCTGTCTGCCGCCCGGCGTGATGATCCTGATCACGGTCATCGCCCCCGAATACATGAGCACCCTGTTCACCGACCTGCGCGGCCGCCTGATGCTGCTGGCCGCGGCGATCTGGATGAGCATGGGCATCTTCATCATGCGCCGCATGATCAACTTCAAGTTCTAGGGAGGCGCGCGCATGGTCCAGATGCTGACGGATCCCTCCAACCTGCTGACCGCCTTCGTGGCGGTGGTGGTGTTCGCCACCATCATCACCCTGGCCGCGCCGGTGATGAACAGCAACGGCCTGGAAAGCCGCCTGAAGTCGGTGGCCAACCGTCGCGAGGAGCTGCGCCGCCGCTCGCGCGCGGCCATGGCCCAGAAGGGCGCCTCCGGCTCCAGCCTGCGCCACACCGACGAGGGCCTCTACAAGACCATCGTCGACCGCCTGCAGCTGTCGAAGCTGCTGGAGGACCCGAAGGTCGTCGACAAGCTGGCCCAGGCCGGCTTCCGCGGTCCCAAGCCGGTGTCGACCTTCTATTTCTTCCGCTTCGTGATGCCGTTCGTCTTCGCGCTGTTCGCGGCGGTCTACCTGTTCGGCATGAACGGGCTGGGCCTGCAGACGATCCAGAAGGTGGCGATCTGCGTCGGCGCGCTGACCGTCGGCTACTACGCGCCCAACCTCTACATCCAGAACGCCGCCCAGAAGCGACGCGAGTCGATCGTCGCGGCCTTTCCCGACGCGCTGGACCTGCTGCTGATCTGCGTCGAGAGCGGCATGTCGATCGAGGCGGCCATCCAGAAGGTCAGCAACGAGGTCGGCGCCAGCTCGATGGAGCTGGCCGAGGAGCTCTCCCTGCTCACCGCCGAACTGTCCTACCTGCCCGACCGGCGCCTGGCCTACGAGGGCCTGGCCCGGCGCACCAACCATCCGGGCATCAAGTCGGTGGCCACGGCCATGATCCAGGCCGAGCGCTACGGCACGCCGCTGGGCGCGGCCCTGCGGGTGATGGCCAAGGAAAACCGCGAGCTGCGCCTGTCGGCCGCCGAGAAGAAGGCCGCCAGCCTGCCGCCGAAGCTGACCGTGCCGATGATCGTGTTCTTCCTGCCGGTGCTGTTCATCGTCATCCTCGGCCCGGCGATCCTGAAGATCTCCGACACCATGGCCAAGAAGCCGGTCGGCTGAGCCTCCCCGAAAAGGCGACCCTCGCCGGCGCAGGTTCCGGCGAGGGTCAGTCAGGGGAAGGGGATCAGCCCGTCAGGCGCGGCTCGGGTTCGGCTTTCACGCCGGCCAGGAAGGCGGCGTGGCCGGGCAGGGACGCGGCCGTGCGCTCGGCGATGCGCGCCAGGTCGCCCAGCCAGCCGTCGACCTGGGCGTCGGCGACCACGGCGGTCATCGGGTGGGAGGCCGTCGGCGTCAGGCCCTGGCCCAGCAGCACCTGCACCCAGCTGCTTTCCTTGAAGAGGTCCTCGTCGCGGCTGAACACCCGGCCGGAGCTGGCGAACAGGGCCATGCGCTCGGCCAGGCTTTGCGGGACCTCCATCGCCTTGCGGCTGGCCCAGAACGGCGTGTCCTCGCGCTGCGTGGCTTTGTAGTGCAGGACCAGAAAGTCGCGGATGCAGGCGTACTCCTGCTCGGTCTGGCGGTTGAACTCGGCGGCCAGCAGCGGGTCGAAGCCCTGATCGGGAAACAGCGCCAGGAGCCGCGCCAGGCCCGATTGCACAAGGTGGATGCTGGTCGACTCCAGCGGCTCCATGAAGCCTGAGGCCAGGCCCAGGGCCACGACGTTGCGGTTCCAGCTCTTCTTGCGGCGGCCGGTGACGAAGGTCAGCAGGCGCGGCTGCGCCAGGGCCTCGCCCTCCAGGTTGTCCATCAGCGTGCGGGCCGCGGCGTCCTTGTCGGTCCAGGCGCTGGAGAACACGTGACCGTTGCCGGTGCGGTGCTGCAGGGGGATGCGCCACTGCCAGCCGGCGTCGCGGGCCCAGGCGCGGGTGTAGGGAACCGGCGGGGCGGGATCGCGGCTGGGAACGGCCCAGGCGCTGTCCATCGGCAGCCACTTGCGCCAGTCCTCGTAGCCGGACTTCAGCGCCTCCTCGATCAGGAGACCGCGAAAGCCCGAGCAGTCGATGAAGAGCTCGCCCTCGACCCGCCGCTCGCCCTCCAGGGTCACGGCGCGCAGGAAGCCCGTTTCGCCGTCCTGGTCGACGCCGACGATGCGGCCCTCGACGCAGCGGACGCCCCGGGTCTCGGCATGGGCGCGCAGGTGGCGGGCGTAGAGGGCGGCGTCGAAATGGAAGGCCCAGGTCAGCGGTTCGCCGCCGGCCGCGCCGGCTGTGCGTCCGAAGCGTTCGGCGCGGGCGGCCAGGGCGTTGGCCGACCAGGCCCAGAAGTCGTCGCTGGCGGTTCCGCGCCGGCGGGCGTCGAGCCAGTAGTGGTGGAAGGGCGTGACGCCCAGCGGCCGGCCGACGGGGCCGAAGGCGTGCATGTAGCGATGGCCGGGCGTCAGCCAGTCGACGAACTCGATGCCCAGCTTGATCGTGCCTTCGGTGGCGCGAAGGAAGGCGTCCTCGTCGAGGCCGATGAAGGCGTTGAAGTTGCGCAGCTGCGGGATCGAGGCCTCGCCGACCCCCACCGTGCCGATGGCCTCGGACTCCACCAGGCTGATGGCGACCGTGGGCCCCAGGGCGCGCGACAGCATCGCCGCGCTCATCCAGCCGGCCGTGCCGCCGCCGACGATGACGATCCTGCCGATGCGGTTTTCCGCCATGGCCTTGCGTCCTTGTCTCCCTACTAAAAGCAAAAAGCCCCGCCGGCGGACCGGCGGGGCTCTTCGAAAGACGTGTTCGGGGCCTTAGAACTTGTAGGCGACGCCGAACATGTAGGTGGTGCCGTACTTCTGGTAGTCGATGGTCCGGCGCTTATCGCCGTTCTCGTAGGTCTTGAACGGCTCGTCGGTGATGTTGTTGGCTTGCAGCATCAGCGACAGGCCCTCGAGGCGGCCCTCGCGGAACTCGTAGCCGATCTGGGCGTCGAGCACCGATTCAGCGTCCACCGTGCGGTAGATGCGCGAGGCCGACAGGCCGGCCACCTCGCCCAGGAACTTGCCGCGATAGCGGTTGCTGATCCGGGCGTTGAAGCCGTTGTTCTCGTAGTAGAACGTGGTGTTGACGACCTTCTTCGACAGGCCGGGCATGTCGATCGGGTCCATGTTGTCTTCCAGCTTCACTTCGCTGTCGGTCAGCGAGGCGCTGAACTGCAGGCCGAAGTGGCGCAGGGGCTCCCACAGCAGGTCGCCCTGCAGCGAGGTCGAGAACTCGACGCCGCGGATGAAGCCGCCCTTGCCGTTGTCGGGACCGGTGACCAGGCCGACGGTGGTGCCGAGGGCGGCCTGCTGGGCCGGGGTCAGCAGGTAGGTGAAGGCCGCGAAGTCCTTGTAGCTCGACGAGTTCGAGTTCACGTAGTTCGACAGCTTTTTGTAGTAGGCGGCCACCGAGACATAGGCCGAGCGGCCGAAGTACTTCTCCAGCGACAGGTCGACGCCGTCGGCGATGTACGGACGCAGGCGCGGGTTGCCGCCGTTGGCGCTGAAGTACGACTGGTTGGGATTGGTCGAGGTCAGGTAGGCCGGGTTCTGGTTGAACGACTGGCTGGCGCGCAGTTCGTCCATCCGGGCGCGGGCCAGGGTGCGGGCCAGGCCGACGCGCAGCAGGGTCTCGTTGCTGAGGTCGAAGGTCAGGTTCAGGCTCGGCAGCACGTAGGTGAACTTGTCGCCGTCGTCGGTCGACATCGGGTTGGCGACGTTGTTGGGGTCCACGGCCACGCCGGTCGAGAACTGGTCGGTGTAGACCACCTGGACGCCGGCGTTGCCGGTCACCGGGATGGAGCCCACCGTGCTGTCGATGCCGAACTTGGCATAGGCCAGGTGAACCTCTTCGCGCACCGACCAGTTGCGGGTCTGCACGGCGGGGTTCTGGTCGGCGATCAGCGTGTAGACGCCGTTCTTCAGCAGGTACATCGGATCATAGGCCAGCATGCCCTTGATGCCGATCATGTCGAGGCTGACCGTGCCCAGGATCGCCGCGGTCGGGATGGCGCGGCTGGTCGGGGCGCCGTCGGCGATGCGGCCGCCGAAGGTCAGGAAGCTTTCGTGCACTTCCTTGGATTTCTCGCGCAGGCTGCCGTTGTAGGCGAACTCGACGGTGTTGATCGGGCCCCAGGACAGGTCGCGCTTGGCGGCCAGCTTGATCGCCTTCAGCTCGTCCTCGATTTCCGGGGTGTTATAGAAGCCGGCCTGGGTCAGGGCCCCGCCGGCCGCGCCCGCGCCCCAGCCTTGCGGGTCGGTCAGCACGATCTGGGCGGGGTTGGTGTAGTCCAGAGTCGAGCTGAACATGGTGCCCGCGCCCGGCGTGGTGCGGAAGCTCAGGGTGTCGGTCGCGCCGCTGCCGCTGGGGCCGGTGCCCGAGTAGGACTCGAAGATGACGTCCTTGCGCTCGGCGTGCGACCACGAGAGGTCGGCCACGGCGGTCCAGCCGTTGTCGAACGTGTAGGCGGTGTTCCAGCCCAGCGAGGCCAGCTTGGCGTTGCGGGTGTTGAGGTCGTTGCGCATCACGCCCTTGACCCCGGTGTAGGTCCCGGCGGTCACGAAGCCGTCGGTGACGGTGTAGCCGGGCTGCAGCGTGGCCGAGCTCCAGTACAGCGGCAGTTCGATGCCGCGCAGGATCTGCTTTTCCTTGAAGTCGGAATAGTAGGCGTCGAGGGAGGTGTGGAACTTGTCGTTCGGCTTGTACTCGAACACGCCGATGACGCCGGTGCGCTTGAGGTTGTTGGACTGGTTGTAGGGCTTGGCGCCGCCGATCACCAGGTCGTTGGCCGTACCCGTGGTCGGGTAGCCCCAGGCGTTGAAGCGACGGCTCTGGGTGGGCGAGGAGATGTGCGAGACCGACAGGGCCACGCCGACGGTGTCGTCGGCGAACTGGTCGACGAAGGTGGCGCTGAAGCGGCCGCCCTTGTCCTTGGCGTCGGGGTTCAGCTTCTTCTCGCCGTTCATCTCGTAGCGGGCGTTGGCCGAGATGACCGTCTTGCCGTAGTCGAGCGGGCGGATGGTGCGCAGGTCGACCGTGGCGGCCAGGCCCTGGCCGACCACGCCGGCGTCGGGGGTCTTGTAGACCACCACGCCGCTGAGGATTTCAGACGGATACTGGTCGAACTCGACGCCGCGGTTGTCGCTGGTCGAGACCTGCTCGCGGCCGTTCAGCAGCACGGTGTTGAAGTCGGGACCCAGGCCCCGGACCGAGATCGACTGGGCGCGGCCGTCCAGGCGCTGGGCGGTCAGGCCCGGCAGGCGGGCCAGCGACTCGGCGATCGAGGTGTCGGGCAGCTTGCCGATGTCTTCGGCCGAGACCGTCTCGACGATCGAGCTGGAGGCCTTCTTCAGGGCGATCGAGTTCTCGATCGAGGCCCGGATGCCGGTGACGGTGATTTCCTCGACGGCGTTGTCTTCGGTGGTCTGGCCGGCGGCCGGGGCCTGGGCGTAGGCCGCTCCGGCGGCCAGCAGCAGCGCCAGGCCGGTGGCGGCCCCGCTCATCAGCGCCGCGCGGCGCGGCTTGAATCGGATGTCCATGTGTTCCCTCCCGCAAGTTGGTCCGCGCGGTTCTCCCGCGCCGTGTTGCGCAAATTACTGCAAACGCATCGAGACTTTTGCAACTGAAAAATGGACGGATTGTCATGTTCCGCGACGTCAGGGTGCGAGATCCCCATGTTTCAAAGGGTTTTTGCGGCTATTTCGCCACAGTGCGACAGGGTGTGGCGGGCTGATCGCGAGGCGAATGGATTGACAGCCTGCAAACGGCTTTGCAAATCTATGCAAAATTGACCTGGGCGACGCATCGTTCAGGATCGCGACGCTAGGGATGGAGGGGCAGGGGATGGACACCCGCAATCGGTGGGGGCGGCTGGCGGCCGCGCTCGGCTGCGCCGGCATGACCCTGGCCTCCGCCCCGGCCCTCGCTGCGCCGGCTTCTGAAGCCTTCCGCGACCGGCCTGCGCAGGACGAGGTGATCTATTTCGTGCTGGCCGACCGCTTCGCCAACGGCGATCCGGGCAATGATCGCGGCGGCCTGAAAGGCGACCGCCTGGCCACCGGCTACGACCCGGCCGACAAGGGCTTCTTCCACGGCGGCGACTTCAAGGGCCTGGCCGGCAAGCTCGACTATGTGCAGGGCCTGGGCGCGACCGCGATCTGGCTGGCGCCGATCTTCGTCAACAAGCCGGTGCAGGGCCCCAAGGGCCAGGAAAGCGCCGCCTATCACGGCTACTGGATCACCGACTTCACCGACGTCGACCCGCACCTGGGAACCAAGGCCGACTTCAAGGCCCTGGTCGACGCCGCCCACGCGCGGGGGATGAAGGTCTATCTCGACATCGTCATCAACCACACCGCCGACGTCATCAAGCTGAAGGAGTGCGAGGGCCGTCGCTGCGAGTACCGCGGCAAGGCCGACTATCCGGTCAGCCGTCGCGGCGGGGTCTCGGGGGCGGCGATCAACGCCGGTTTCGCGGGCGACGCCGACGGCTCGGCCGAAAACTTCGCCAAGCTGACGCGGCCGGACTTCGCCTACACCCCGTACGTCCCCGCGGCCGAGGCCAGGGTCAAGAAGCCCGACTGGCTGAACGACCCGATCTATTATCATAACCGCGGCGAGAGCGATTTCGTCGGCGAGAGCTCGCTCTATGGCGACTTCGCCGGGCTCGACGATCTCTATACCGAGCACCCGCGCGTGGTGGCCGGCTTCATCGATATCTACGGCGCCTGGATCGACGAGTTCGGGATCGACGGCTTCCGCGTCGACACCGCCCGCCACGTCAATCCGCAGTTCTGGCAGGCCTTCGTGCCGGCCATGCGCKAGCGGGCGGCCAGGCGCGGCATTCCCAACTTCCACATCTTCGCCGAGGTCGCCGATCCCGATCCGGTGGCCCTGGCCCGCTCGACCGTGGTCGACGGCTTTCCGGCCCCGCTGGACTTCGCCTTCCAGAAGGCCGCCGCCGAGGTCGTCTCCGGCAAGGCCGGCACGAACGTGCTGGCCAAGGTCTACGCCGCCGACGCGCTCTATCGCGGCGGCGAGGCGGCCAGTCCGCAGATCCCCACCTTCCTGGGCAACCACGACATGGGCCGCTTCGGCCGCTGGCTGCTGAAGGACAATCCCGACGCCTCCGACGCCGAGCTCGTTCAGCGCGCGACGCTGGCCCACGCCATGCTGATGTTCCTGCGCGGCGCCCCGACCCTCTATTACGGCGACGAGCAGGGCTTCACCGGCGACGGCGACGACAAGGACGCCCGCGAGGACATGTTCGCCAGCCAGGTCGCCGTCTACAACGACAACCGGCTGATCGGCGGCAAGGGCGGCTCGGCCGACCGCTATGACCCTTCCGCGCCGCTCTATCGCGCCCTTTCCGGCATGGCCAAGGCCCGCGCCGCCGAGCCCGCCCTGCGGTCCGGCCGTCAGGTGGTCCGCGCCGCCGGCGACAAGCCCGGCCTGCTGGCCGTCTCCCGCCTCTTCCAGGGCCGCGAAGCCCTGGTCCTGTTCAACACCGGCGCGGCGCCGGTGGACGCCCACGTCGAGGTCGAGACGACCTCCGCCGCCTGGCGCTCGGCAGTCGGGGCCTGCGCCCCGGCCGCCGCCGCGCCCGGCAGCTATCGCGTGACGCTCGCGCCGCTCGACTACAAGATCTGCGTCTCGGAGGGCGCGCACCAGTGACGACCGAAAGCTTGACCAAGCCCGCCGCGCATCCCGTTTCCGCAGCCGGCGCCGAATGGTGGCGCGGCGCGGTGATCTATCAGGTCTATCCGCGCAGCTACGCCGACTCCAACGACGACGGCGTGGGCGACCTGCCGGGGATCACCGCGCGCCTTGAGCACATCGCTTCGCTGGGCGTGCAGGCGATCTGGCTGTCGCCGTTCTTCGCCTCGCCGATGAAGGACTTCGGCTACGACGTTTCGGACTATCGCGACGTCGACCCGATCTTCGGAACCCTGGCCGACTTCGACGCCCTGATCGACAAGGCCCATCGCCTGGGCGTCAAGATCATCATCGACCTGGTGTTCTCGCACACCAGCGACGAGCACGCCTGGTTCGCCCAGAGCCGCGAAAGTCGAGATAATCCGTATGCGGATTGGTACGTCTGGGCCGACGCCAAGCCCGACGGCTCGCCGCCCAGCAACTGGCAGTCGGTGTTCGGCGGTCCGGCCTGGACCTGGGACGCCCGGCGCGGCCAGTACTACATGCACAACTTCCTGGCCTCGCAGCCGCAGCTGAACCTGCACAATCCCAAGGTCCAGGAAGCGCTGCTCGACGTCACCCGCTTCTGGCTGGAGCGCGGGGTCGACGGCTTCCGCTTCGACGCCATCAACTTCTCGATGCACGACCCGTCGCTGAAGGACAATCCGCCCCTGCCGCCGGGCGGCAAGCGCACGCGGCCGTTCGACTTCCAGGACAAGGTCCACAACCAGGGCCACCCGGACATCCCGAAGTTCCTGGCCCGCCTGCGGGCCCTGACCGACCAGTACGAAGACCGCTTCTCGGTGGCCGAGATCGGCGGTGACAGGGCCGACGAGGAGATGAAGCGGTTCACGGCCGGCGAGGATCACCTCAACAGCGCCTACAGCTTCCTCTACCTCTACGCCGACGACTTGCGTGAGGAGTTGGTGCGCGGCGGCGCGGCCGACTGGCCGGGCGCGCCGGGCGAGGGCTGGCCGTCCTGGACCTTCTCCAACCACGACGCGCCGCGGGCGGTGTCGCGCTGGGCGCGCGGCCGCGACCGCAAGGCCTTCGCCGAGATGGGCCTGCTTTTGCTGATGACGCTGCGCGGCAACGTCTTCGTCTACCAGGGCGAGGAACTGGGCCTGCCCCAGGCCCACGTGCCGTTCGAGCGGCTCGTGGATCCCGAAGCCATCGCCAACTGGCCCCAGACCCTGGGCCGCGACGGCGCCCGCACGCCGATGCCGTGGACGGCCGCGGCGGCCAACGCCGGCTTCTCGACGGTGGAGCCTTGGCTGCCGGTCGATCCGGCCCACCTGCCGCTGTCGGTCGATGCGCAGGAGGCCGACGCGGCCTCGACCCTGCACGTCGCCCGCCGCCTGATCGGCCTGCGCGCGCAATGGCCGGCGCTGAAGACCGGCGGCATGCACCTTGTCGACACCAACACCCCGCTGCTGGTTTTCGAGCGCGGCGAGGGCGAGGCGGCGATGCTGTGCGTCTTCAACCTCGGCTTCGAGGCCGTGGCCTGGGACCTGCCGCAGGGCTTGACCGTGGTCGACAGCGTCAATCTCGGCGCGCCGGGCGTCGTGCCGCCGATGGGCGGTCTGCTGGCGAAGCGGGGGTGATTTCCCACCCCCAACCTCCCGTCATTCCCGCCCTTGTGGCGGGAATCCCTTTGTCAGCCGCAGGTGCGAGTGGGGCGGATCGCAAGCGATCCGCTTGCACCGCCCGTGCGAGCGGAACCAGGGTTTCCCGCCACAAGGGCGGGAATGACGGGAAGAAAAGGGAAGGGGCGGAGGGATTTCTATCCCCCGCAGCTTTCGCGGATGATCAGATCCGTCGGCACCCGCTCGGACCGGCTGGCGCCCTGGCCGCTGGCGTCGAGCAGTTTCGACACCATCAGCCGTCCCGCCTTGGCGGTGTCCTGCGAGATGGTCGACAGGGCTGGGCGCGAATAGCGGGCGAAGGGCACGTCGTCGTAGCCGATCACCGAGACGTCGCCGGGCACCGACAGGCCCGCATGCTGCAGCGCGCGGATGGCGCCCAGTGCGATCAGGTCGGAGGCGGCGACGACGCCGTCGAACTTCACGCCGCGCTGGATCAGGCTGTCGATGCTGGCCTCGGCCGACTCGACCTCGAAGTGGGCCGGCACGATCAGGTCGGGATCCACGCCCAAGCCGAACTGCTCGACGGCGTCGAGATAGCCGCGGTGGCGCTGCATGGCCTCTGGCGCCTCGGTGTCGCCAAGGAAGACGATGCGTTTGCGGCCCAGGCGCGCCAGGTGCAGCGTCGCGCGTTTGGCGCCCAGCGGGTTGTCGGAGCCCACCGAGCAATAGGCCTGGTCGGGCAGCTGCGCGCCCCAGACCACGAAGCGGGCTTCGGTCTCGGCCAGGCGGTTGAAGGCGGTGTGCAGCCAGGATTGGCCCAGGAAGATCACCCCGTCGGCGCGGCTGGTGGTCATGGCCGCCGACAGGTCTTCGAAGCTGCCCGGGGCCACGTGGCTGACCAGGATGTCGCAGCCGCGCTCGCGGGCGGCCTCGCCGACGCCGGCGAACAGTTCGAGGAAGAACGGATCCGACAGGCGTCCCTCGCGGTGCTGCGGACGCGGCACGACGATGGCGATCGTGCCCTCGGCGCCGATCGGGCCGGCGGGCATGTAGCGGCGGAACGGATAGTCCATCTCGCGCGCCAGCTTCCAGATCAGCTGCTTGGTGCGCTGGTTGACGGCGGGGCTGTCGTTCAGCGCCCGCGAGGCGGTGGAGATCGAGACGCCGGCCATCCTGGCCAGGTCTTCCAGACGCGTCGCCCCCTTGCTCACCGTGTCCCGTCCCCGTCGTCTCACGCGGCCGCAAAATTTGCCGCAAACTTTTTCACTGACCTGTTTAACGCATCGCCCGCCGTGCTTGGCAAGTGCGGCGAGGCGAGGTTTTCCGGAGTAGAAGCATGATCCTGCGCCTTCTCGCCGCGGCCGCCCTGGCCCTGGCGGCCTCGCCCGCGCTGGCGGCGGTCACGGCCATCGCGACCTCGCCCGACAAGGTGCTGAGCGTGACGGTGACCACCGACAACGACGGCCAGCCGACCTATGCGGTCAGCCGTCTTGGCCGCCCGGTGATCGCCCCGTCCAAGCTGGGCTTCATCCTGGTCGACGCCCCCAAGCTGCAGCGCAATTTCGAGGTGACCGACCAGAAGGTCCGCAGCGTCGACGAGACCTGGGACCTGCCGTGGGGCGAGCGCAAGAGCGTGCGCAACCGCTTCAACGAGCTGCGCGTGACCCTGGTCGAGAAGACCCCGCTGCACCGTCGCCTGGATGTGGTGTTCCGGCTCTATGACGACGGCCTGGGCTTCCGCTACGAGTTCCCCGAGCAGGCCAATCTGAAGACCGCCCGCATCGGCGAGGAACTGACCGAGTTCTCCCTGGTCGACGAGGCCACGGCCTGGTGGATCCCGGCCTATGAGTGGAACCGCGAGGAGTATCTCTACAACACCACGCCGGTCGAAGAGGTCAGCGTCGCTCAGACGCCGATGACCGTCCGCACCAAGGACGGTCTGCACGTGTCGCTGCACGAGGCCTCGCTGGTCGACTACGCCGGCATGAACCTGGCCCGCGCCCAGGATCGTCGCTTCAAGGCCAGCCTGACGCCGGGGATCGGCGAGGCCAAGGTCGAGCGCGCCCTGCCGTTCCCCACGCCCTGGCGCACCCTGCAGATCGCCGACAGCGCCGGGGGCCTCGTGACCTCCAGCCTGATCCTCAATCTCAATGATCCGAACAAGCTGGGCGACGTCTCGTGGATCAAGCCGATGAAGTATGTCGGCGTCTGGTGGGAGATGCATCTCGACCACAAGACCTGGGGTTCTGGCCCCAAGCACGGCGCGACCAACGACAACGTCATGCGCCACATCGACTTCGCCGCCAAGCACGGTCTGGGCGGGGTGCTGGTCGAGGGCTGGAACAAGGGCTGGGACGGCGCCTGGTTCGCCGACGGCTCGGAGTTCAGCTTCACTGAATCCTATCCGGACTTCGACCTTGCGAAGCTCACCGACTACGCCCGCAAGAAGGGCGTGGTGCTGATCGGCCACCACGAGACCGCCGGCAACACCGTCGTCTACGAGCGCCAGATGGATGCGGCCTTCGACCTCTACAAGTCGGTCGGCGTGTCGGCGGTGAAGACGGGCTATGTCGCCGACGCCGGCGGGGCGCAGGTGCTGGGTGCGGACGGCAAGACCCACTTCGCCTGGCACGAAAGCCAAGCCATGGCCGAGCACCACCTGCGGGTGCTGGAGGCCGCCGCCAAGCGCCAGATCGCCATCAACGCCCACGAGCCGATCAAGGACACGGGCCTGCGCCGCACCTATCCCAACTGGATCAGCCGCGAGGGCGCGCGGGGCATGGAGTTCAGCGCCTGGGGCCAGCCGGGCAATCCGCCCGAGCACGAAGCCAACCTCGTCTTCACCCGCCTGCTGGCCGGGCCGATGGACTACACGCCGGGCATCTTCGGCATGAAGACCAAGGCCCCCGACGGCGTGGCCACCACCTGGGCTAAGCAGCTGGCGCTGTACGTGGTGATCTACAGCCCGATCCAGATGGCCGCCGACCTGCTCGAGAACTACGAGGCCAACCCGAAACCCTTCAAGTTCATCGAGGACGTGCCGGTCGACTGGGCGGACACCAAGGTGGTCAATGGCGAGATCGGCGACTTCGTCACCATCGCCCGCAAGGACCGCAAGAGCGACGACTGGTACCTGGGCGCGATCAGCGACGAGCAGGGCCGGGTGCTTTCCGCGCCGCTGTCGTTCCTGGATCCGGGCCGCAAGTACCGCGCCGAGATCTATCGCGACGGCGAGGCGGCCGACTGGAAAACCGCCCCGCAGGACATCGTCATCGAGTCCCGCGAGGTGACGGCGGCCGATACGCTGACCCTGAAGCTGGCCCCCGGCGGCGGCCAGGCGATCCGCTTCGTGGCGCTCGGGAAGCGGTAGGGCTCTTCAATTGTCATCCCGGCCGTAGCGAAGCGGAGCGCCGGGATCTCCCACGGATGATCCGTCTGGCGTGGGAGATCCCGGCTCTGCGGGCCGCGCGCGGCCCTCCGGCCGGGATGACAGGATAAGGGGAGGGCGCTCTACCCGAACACCAGCGACCGGTGCGCGCCCACCCCCGCCAAGACCCCGTCGGCCGAGGCCAGGGTGGCGTTGTGGTTGGCCCGCGCCGCGTCGCCGGCGGCGAACACGCCCGGCACGCTGGTGGCCTTCCAGTCGTCGACGCTGATCAGCGGCCCCAGCGGGCCGTCCTCCAGCGCGCAGCCGAGTTGCTCGGCAAGGGGGCTGGCCATGCGCACGGTCGGCGAGGCGAAGATCGCCTCGATGGCGACGATGCGGCCGTCGGCCAGGCGAGCGCCGCAAAGCTTCGGCTCGTCGCCCAGCAGCTCGACCACCGGAACCTCCTCGATCGCCACGCCGCGCGCGGCCAGTTTCTCGCGGGTCTCAGCGTCGATCGCCAGGCCTTGGCTGAACAGGGTGGTGGGGCCCCAGTCGGGGATCATCTGGGCCTTGTGCAGGTCCATCGCGCCGCTGGCCAGCACGCCTAGCCGTCGGTCGCGGGCCTCGTAGCCGTGGCAGTAGGGGCAGTGCAGCACGCTGGCGCCCCAGCGGGGCTTCAGGCCCGGGATGTCGGGCAACTGGTCGGCGACGCCGGTGGCCAGCACCAGGCGCTTGCTCCGCAGGGTGCGGCCGTCGCTAAGGGCCATGGCGAAACCTTCGCCCTCTTGGCTTGCAGCGCGGGCCTCGCCCTCGACGAACGACACGGTGGGGTAGGCCGACAGCTGGCGGCGGGCCTCGCGCAGGATGTCGAACGGCGCCTTGCCGTCCTGGCCGAGGAAGCCGTGCGAGGCGTCGGCGAAGCGGTTGCGCGGCAGGCCGGCGTCGACCACCAGCACGTCGCGGCGGGCGCGGGCCAGCTGCATGGCGGCGGACAGGCCGGCGAAGCTGCCGCCGACGACGATGACGTCATGATTCATGATGAGGATCCTTGCAGCCCGCCGCCGCCAGCACGACGCGGCGCGGGCCGATCTGGGCGGCCAGGTCCGCCAGGGTGATCTTGGAGAGGCGCTCGTCCAGCAGGCGGCGGGCCTGCGCGACCGCATCGTCGAGGGCGGCGTTGACGGCTTGCTCGACCAGGCAGCCGGGGCTTTCCTCGGCCTTGCCCAGCGCCAGCAGCGGCTCGTCCAGGGCGGCCTGGATGTCGGCCAGGCTGACGGCGTCGAGCGGCTTCAGCAGGGTCCAGCCGCCGCCGTGGCCCTTGGTCGAACCGACGATGCCGGCGTCGCGAAGCCCTGCGAAGGTGCGGCGGATGACCACCGGATTGGTCGCGGCCCACGAGGCCAGGACTTCCGAGGTCAGGGCCTTGTCGGCCTGTTCGGCCATGTGCAGCAGCACGTGCAGGGCGACGGAGAGGCGGCTGTTCCGTTTCATGTAATTATATATGTTACGTGATGGGGCGAGGCGCAAGACCCTTCACCCTACCCTTTATCCCGTCATTCCCGCCCTTGTGGCGGGAAGCCCTGGTTCCGCCCGCAGGCGAGGCGCAAGCGGACTGCTCGGCAGTCCGCCCCATCCGCCCTTACGGTTGACAGAGGGGTTCCCGCCACAAGGGCGGGAATGACGGGGGGTGTGCAAATTTATGAGAATTATTGCCGAGTGGGGGCGATTTCCATTTAATGGAGGCCTCGCAAATACCTGGGATTAGGTCCGCCTGGGCACCATTTCCGCTCGTATAATGGCCAAAACCCCACTTCCTCATTGCATCGCTCCCCGCCCCATGCGCAAATGTGCGCCGAAAAGCGCATTGCAAATATTTGCGCAAACGGCCGGGCCAACCGGCGGCGTCAAGGCGGGGAAGCGATGACCAAGGCCAGGCTGAGCCTCTTCCAGATCTGGAACATGTGCTTCGGGTTCTTCGGAATCCAGATCGGCTTTGGCCTGCAGAACGCCAACACCAGCCGCATCTTCCAGACCCTCGGCGTCGAGATCGACCACCTGGCCATCCTGTGGATCGCCGCGCCGGCCACGGGCCTCCTGGTGCAGCCGATCATCGGCCACCTGTCCGACAAGACCTGGGGCCGGCTGGGCCGCCGGCGGCCCTACTTCTTCTGGGGCGCGATCCTGACCACGGCCGCCCTGATCCTGATGCCCAACTCGCCCACGCTGTGGATCGCGGCCTCGGCGCTGTGGATCATGGACGCCTCGATCAACATCACCATGGAGCCGTTCCGGGCCTTCGTCGGCGACAACCTGCCCGACGAGCAGCGCGCGACCGGCTACGCCATGCAGAGCTTCTTCATCGGGATCGGCGCGGTGCTGGCCTCGTGCCTGCCGTGGATCCTGACCAACTGGCTGGACGTGGCCAACACCGCCCCGGCCGGCCAGATCCCGCCGTCGGTGCGCATCGCCTTCTACGTCGGCGGGGCGGCGCTGCTGGTCTCGGTGCTGTGGACGGTCTTCTCCACCCGCGAATACTCGCCCGAGCAGATGGCCGCCTTCGAGGCCGCGCAAGCCGCCGCCACGGGCGAGGCCGTCTCGGCCGACGCGGGCCCGGGCCGTGCGGTTTCCGCCTACCTGACCGGCGGCGCGGCCTGGACGATCGCCGGCCTCGCCGTCGCGGCGGGCGTCTATGCCGTCAAGCTGGAGAAAGAGCTCTACGTCCTGGCCGCCCTGATCGGCGGCTTCGGCCTGGCGCAGCTGGCCGCCGGCCAGCTGAAGCGGGCGGGGCGCACCGGCAACGGCTTTTCCGAGGTGGTCGAGGACCTCTTCGCCATGCCCGCCACGATGAAGCAGCTGGCGGTGGTGCAGTTCTTCTCGTGGTTTGGCCTGTTCGCCATGTGGATCTACACCACCCCCGCCGTGGCGGCCTTCCACTACGGCGCGTCGGACGCGACCTCGGCCGCCTACAACGCCGGGGCCGACTGGGTGGGCGTGCTGTTCGGCGTCTACAACGGCGTGGCGGCCCTGGCGGCCCTGCTGATCCCGGTGATCGCGCGCCTTTTCAGCCGCCGCGTCGCCCACGCCCTGTGCCTGGTGCTGGGCGGGCTTGGCCTGCTGTCGTTCCTCGCAGTCCGCGATCCGAAGCTCCTGATCATCGGCATGGTCGGCGTCGGCTTCGCCTGGAGTTCGATCCTGTCGTCGCCCTATTCGATCCTGTCGGGCTCGGTGCCGGGGCGGAAGATGGGCGTCTACATGGGCATCTTCAATTTCTTCATCGTCATCCCGCAGCTGCTGGCCGCCACGGTGCTGGGCCTGCTGCTCAAGACCTTCTTCGACGGCCAGGCGATCTATGCGCTCGTGCTGGGCGCGGCCTCGTTCCTGATCGCCGCGGTTTCCGTCTTCGCCGTCAACGACCCGGGCGAGCCCAAGCGGCTGGCCAAGTCTGCTTCGTGAGGCCCCTCATGCGTACCCTCAAGACCCTGATCCTGGCCGCCTCGGCCCTGACCGCAACCACGTCGCTGGCCCAGGCCGCCGAGCCCGCCGCCAAGCCGACGACCACCTGGGCCTATTCGGCCAAGACCGCCGTCGGCGCCTCGTACGAGGCCTATGTCGACGGCGCCTACAAGGACGGCGGCCCGACCGGCGCGGTGTCGAAGGTGTGGTTCTCGGTCGCCGACGGCGTGCTGACCGAAACCATGTACGGCCTGATCCACGAGGCCCAGATCAAGCAGATGCGGATCGCCGTGAAGACCGCCGACGGGCTCGCCGTCGAGGGCCGCGACACGACCGCCAAGACTGAATATCTGTATACGGATAAAAAGGGCCGACCGCTGTCGCCGGCCTACAAGATCACCACCACCGACAAGGCCGGCCGCTTCGTCATCGAGAAGCGGATCTTCACCGATCCCGACCGCCACGCCCTGTTCCTGCGGGTGACGATCAAGGCGCTGAAGGGCTCGGTCACGCCGTTCCTGGTGCTGGAGCCGCACATGGCCAACACCGGTGGAAACGACGTCGGCTCGGCCGGCGCCCAGGCCCTGACGGCCGGCGAGGGCAAGGTCTATCTGACCCTGCGCGGCGACCGCCCCTTCGCCAAGGCCGCGGCCGCCAGGCTGGAAGGCGATGACGCGCTGAAGATCCTCGGCGAGGACGGCGTGCTGGCCGGCGGCGCGGAGGCCAAGGGCGCGATCGTGCTGGCCGCCCAGCTGCCGACCCAAGCGTCGGGCGTGGCCACCTACGACTTCGCCATCGGCTTCGGCGCCGATCCCGGCGCCTCGGCCCAGACGGCCATGGCCAGCCTGAAGACCGGCTATGACGAGATGCTGGCCCGCTACAACGGCGAGGGCGCCTATGTGGGCTGGACCGACTACATCGCCTCGCTGACCGAACTGCCGCGCGTGGCCAAGGAAAGCGCCGACGGCGGCAAGCTGGCCTATGCCAGCGCCCTGATGCTGAAGGTGCAGGAAGACCGCACCTATGCCGGGGCCCTGATCGCCTCGCTGTCCAACCCCTGGGGCGATACGGTGGACGCGGCCAAGCCCTCGACCGGCTACAAGGCCGTCTGGCCGCGCGACTTCTACCAGTGCGCCATGGCGCTTGCGGCCCTGGGCGACAAGCAGACGCCGCTGGCGGCCTTCCACTACCTGCCCACCGTGCAGGTCGGCGAGAAGACGCCCGGCAACAAGGGCGCCGGCGGCTGGTTCCTGCAGAAGACCGAGGTGGACGGCACGCCCGAGTGGGTCGGCGTCCAGCTGGACCAGACGGCCATGCCGATCATGCTGGGCTGGAAGCTGTGGAAGCTGGGCTGGCTGTCGGAGCCGGACCTCAAGGCCTACTACGCCCGCATGATCAAGCCGGCCGCCGACTTCCTGGTCGACGGCGGCAAGGTCGGCATCGGCTGGAACAAGGCCACGATCGTTCCGCCCTACACCCAGCAGGAACGCTGGGAGGAGCAGGACGGCCACTCGCCCTCGACCACGGCGGCGGTGATCGCGGGTCTGGTCACCGCCGGCGAGATCGCCGACCTGGCCGGCGACGCCAAGTCCGCGGAGCGTTACCGCGAGACCGCCGACGCCTATTCGGCCAAGGTCGAGGCGCGGATGTTCACCACCAGCGGCAAGTTCGGCGACGGCAGCTACTTCATGCGCCTGAACAAGAACGAGGACCCCAACGACAAGGCCCCGATCGGCGCGGCCAACGGCCAGATCGCCCCGCCCGAGGACGAGGTGGTCGACGGCGGGTTCCTTGAACTGGTGCGCTACGGCGTGCGCCGGGCCGACGACAGCCACATCGTCGGCAGCCTGCCCGAGCTTGACGACACGGCCCGCGAGGACATGTACCGCGTGCGCTACGACTTCAGCTTCCCCGGTGTGAAGGGCGAGTTCCCCGGCTGGCGACGCTACGACGTCGACGGCTATGGCGAGGACGCCAAGACCGGCGGCAACTACGGCGAGAGCGGGCAGATGAGCCCCGGCCAGCGCGGCCGGGTGTGGCCGATCTTCACCGGCGAGCGCGGCCATTACGAGCTGGCCCTCGCGGCCGAGAAGGGCAAGCCCTCCAAGGCCCAGATCGCCGCCATCCGCGCCCGCTACGTCAAGGGCATCGAACTGTTCGCCAATGACGGCCTCTTGATCCCCGAACAGGTGTGGGACGGCGTCGGCGCCAAGACCCGCCACCCCTACGTCACCGGCGAGGGCACGGACTCGGCCACGCCGCTGGCCTGGTCGCACGCCGAGTACCTGAAACTGCTGCGCTCGCTGGCCGACGGCCAGGTCTGGGACCGCTATGAGCCCGTGGCGGCGAGGTACGCCAAGTAGGGGACATCTGCCGCCGTCCCCTCAATCCGTCTTTCCCCGCGAAGGCGGGGACCCAAGCTGACGGTCAGGAGGGGGCGCGGCTGTGGGTGGCCTGCCGACTCGGCTTGGATCCCCGCCTGCGCGGGGAAGCTCGGTGAGAAGCTGGCTCAGGCTTTGGACCATTTGCCCCGGCCACGGCGTCGGCTAGGCTCGCGCCCCGGGAGGAACGCCATGACCGGTCAGCCGATCACGCTGAGGCTGCGCATCCAGGATCCGGTTCCTGGCGTGGCCTACAGCCTGCAGGACAAGAAGAACCACCCCGTGGGGCCGGTGGTCGCGGGCGACGCCTCCCTGGCCTTCGACGTATCCTTGCGCGTCGCGCCGGGGCCGCGGTTCCTGGGCGAGTTCGTGCGCAGCGAAGGCCCCAGCCGGCGCTTCGTCTACATCGCCATCGGAACCTCGGCCGGCGATCACGGCTCGACCTGGACCAGGCGCGCCAAGATCGACATCCACACGATCCCGGCCGACCTGCTGGCGCGGGCCCTGGAAGGCGCGGTGCTCGAGGTCCTGCTGCCCGGCCGCGCCAAGGACGGCGGCCCGGCCTGCGCGACGGTGGTTCCGCTCCAGGCCTGGCGCGTCGCGGACTGAAGGTCCGGCGCGCCGCCCGCCTTTCTTCGGTCGTCGACTCCGGCTAAGAACGGAGCATGAACGACGCCGTCGACCCCTACCTGATCCTCGCCCTGGTGTTCCTGCTCGCCGCCGCCGGCGCGGTGGTCTGGGCGATCGTGGCCCAGCGCAAGGCCGCCGCCGCCCAGCAGGAGACCTGGCGGCTCTCCGCGCAGCTGGAGCAGGCGCTGGAGCGCCATCGCCACCTGGAAGACCAGTCGGCGACCCAGATCGAGCTGATCCGCGCCCAGGCCGAGAAGAGCGCCCACGCCGTGGCCGAGCAACTGATCAAGCGGGCCGACGAGAACGCCAAGAGCCGCGACCAGCTGACCCACGCGCGCCTCGAGGCCCAGTTGAAGCCGGTGGCCGAGACCCTGGCCAAGTTCGAGGCCCAGGTCACCGCCGTCGAGAAGGTGCGCGCCGAGGAGACCGGCGGCCTCAAGGCCCAGATCGCCGCCCTGATGGAGGCCTCGACCGCCACCCAGACCGAGGCCCGCAAGCTGTCGGCCGCCCTGCGCCGCGGCGCCGGCGTGCAGGGCCGCTGGGGCGAGCAGATGCTGCGCAACGTGCTGGAGATGGCGGGCCTCAAGCACGGCGTCGACTTCACCGAGCAGGTCCAGCTGGACGGCGGMCGCATCCGTCCCGACGTGGTGGTGCGCATGCCGCGCAACGCCGCCTTCGTCATCGACGCCAAGTGCTCGCTGACCGCCTATCTGGAAGCCCAGGACGCGGCCGACGACGTCACCCGCGAGGCCGCCTATCTGCGTCACGCCGCCTCCCTGCGCACCCACATCCAGCAGCTGTCGGCCAAGGCCTACTGGGACGCGCTGGAGGTCTCGCCCGACTTCGTGGCGATGTTCGTGCCCGGCGACGGCATCCTGGCCGCCGCCCTGGAGCGCGCGCCCGAACTGATGACCGAGGCGATGGAGAAGCGGGTGATCATCGCCACGCCCTCGACCCTGTTCGCCCTCTGCAAGGCCGTGTCCTACGGCTGGCGCGTCGAGGAGCAGGCCAAGAACGCCGTCGAGGTCGCCGCCCTGGGCCGCGAGCTCTACAAGCGGGTCGCCGACATGGGCGGCCACGTGGCCGGCATGGGCCGTTCGCTGTCGGCCGCCGTCGACAAGTACAACGCCTTCGTCGGCTCGCTGGAGAGCCGGGTGCTGCCCAAGGCCCGCGAGTTCGAGAAGCTGAAGGTCGAGCACGGCGGCAAGGGCATCGAGGAACTGGCGGGGGTCGACACCGCCGTGCGGCCGGTCACCAAGCTGGAAATCTCGCAAGCCGATGAAGGGGTGGGACAAAACCCCGCCTTGACCCTCGGAAACGGGACGCCTACCTGAGTCCCGTTATGGCCATCCGTCGCATCCTCACCATCGACAACGCCGCCGACCTGGCGACGCTGAAGCAGATTTCCAAGCCCGTCGAGGCCGTCACCGACGAGCTGCGCGTCCTCATGGACGACATGCTGGAGACCATGTACGAGGCGCCCGGCATCGGCCTGGCCGCCGTGCAGGTCGGCGAGCCCGTGCGCATCATCGTCATGGATCTGGCCCGCGAGGGCGAGGAGCCGGAGCCGCGCTTCTTCGTCAATCCGGAGCTGTTCGACCCGTCCGAAGAGCTGTTCGTCTACGAGGAGGGCTGCCTGTCGGTGCCCGACTACTACGACGCCGTCGAACGCCCGGCCCGGATCAAGGTGCGCTACCTGAACTATCAGGGCGAGAAGGTGGAAGAAGAGGCCGAGGGCCTGTTCGCCGTCTGCATCCAGCACGAGATGGACCACCTGGAAGGCGTGCTGTTCATCGACTACCTGTCGCGCCTGCGCCGCGATCGCGCCATGGCCAAGGCCAAGAAGGCCCGCCGCGCGGCCTGATCCGCCAGCGTCCAGCCGCAAGAACAGCCCCGGTCCGAACGGCCGGGGCTTTTTCTTTGCCCGCCCCGTCGCCTATGGTCGTGGGGCGGGGACGTGGGGGCGTGCGATGGCGAAGAGTTCGTGGCGGGCGTCGAACGCCCTGGCGCTGGTCGTTGGCGCGGGAGCGCTGGCCGGCTGCACCTTCGTGGACGAGCCCCGGCGCGACGCCCGCGAGTTCCTGGCGGCGACGCCGGCCGATCAGATCATGTGCATCATCAGTCCCGACGATGCCGGCGAGATCTGGTTCTCGACCGCCGCCCATCAGTTCCAGCTGGTCGTCGCCCACGCGCGCGTCGGCGACCTGGCCAAGTGCAACGTCTGGCTCCGCAGCCTGCCGCTCCATTACGTCAGGGGCGACACCAACATCACCTTCGTGATGGACGGCTGCCGCGTCGCTCGCTCCTACACGCTCGACGCTCCGAACCAGGGGATGGTCGATGTCGCCAACAAGGGGTGCGGGCGCCGGTCCGATTTCACCCTGGTCGAACACGAAGCCGGTTTGCCCCACTACCGAATTACCCTGCGGGAGGAGCGTGGCGGCGACTAGGTTGCGTCAGCTTCCGCTTCCCCCGCGCGGCTCCACGCGCTAACCCGCATCCCCGATGCCCCAGTCCGTACGCACCGCCTATCGTGAGCGTCTCGCCGCCGGCGAGATCCGCCCCGATGTCGCCCAGGCCGCCGCCATCGACGCCTTGTCCCGCCTGGAATCCGATCTCGACAACGCCGGCGAGCCCAGCTTCTCGTTCTTCGGCCGCAAGCCCAAGAGCCAGCGCGGCCTCTACATCTGGGGGCCGGTCGGTCGCGGCAAGTCGATGGTCATGGACCTGTTCTTCGACAGCGCCCCGGTGCACCGCAAGCGCCGCGTGCACTTCCACGTCTTCATGGCCGAGGTGCACGCCCACATCGACGCCTGGCGCAAGGGCGACGGCGCCGAGCGCAAGGCGCGTTTTGGCCGCCACAAGGGCGACGACCCGATCGCGCCGACGGCCGAACTGATCGCCGGCGAGGCGAGGCTTCTGTGCTTCGACGAGCTGCAGGTCACCGACATCGCCGACGCCATGATCCTGGGCCGGCTGTTCGAGGCGCTGTTCGCCGAGGGCGTGACCCTGGTGGCCACCTCCAACCGCCCGCCCGACGACCTCTACAAAGACGGCCTCAACCGCCAGCTCTTCACCCCCTTCATCGCCATGCTGAAGGAGAAGATGGAGGTGGTGGCCGTGCGCGGGCCGGTCGACTTCCGCCTGGATCGCCTGCGGGCCGGCCGCACCTGGCTGTCGCCCGTCGACAAGACCACCGAGGCCGAGTTCGACACGCTGTGGGCCGACATGCTGGACGGCGCCGAGGAGACCGGCGCGACCCTGGAGGTCATGGGCCGCAAGCTACGCCTGCCGCGCGCCGCCGGCGGCCTGGTGCGCAGCTCGTTCGCCAGCCTGTGCCAGCAGGCGCTGGGGCCGCAGGACTACCTGGCCCTGGCCGAGCGCTTCCACACCATCTTCCTGGAAGACATTCCGCTTCTCGTTCCCGAAAAGCGCGACGCGGCCAAGCGCTTCAACACCCTGATCGACGCCCTCTACGAGGCCGACGCCAAGCTGGTGGCCCTGGCCGCCGGCGAGCCCGAGGCGCTGTACCCGGCCGGCGACGGCTCGTTCGAGTTCGAGCGCACCGTCTCGCGCCTGCAGGAGATGCGCTCGGCGGACTATGTGGGGCGGGTGCGGGACTAAATCCCCCTCAATCCCCAAACGCCCGTCATTCCCGCCCTTGTGGCGGGAACCCCTGGTTCCGCTGACACGGGAAGCGCAAGCGGCGTGCTTAGCACGCCGCCGCATCCGCCCTTGCGGCTGACAGAGGGGTTCCCGCCACAAGGGCGGGAATGACGGGAGATCAGGGTAGGGCCCCTCTAGAACGCCCGGTCCAGCGAGACCGTGAACCGGCAGGCCAGCCCCTCCAGCGCGTAGTCGATCGCCACCTGCCCGCGAAGTTCAGCGCCGATGCTGCGTTCGATCAGGCGTGAGCCGAAGCCCCGGCGGGCGGGGGCGACGACCGCTGGGCCGCCTTCCTCGCGCCATTCGAACACCAGCGCGTCGGCCGGCTCTACCCGCCAGTCCAGCAGCAGCCGGCCGGTCTCGGTGCTCAGCGCGCCGTACTTGGCGGCGTTCGTGGCCAGTTCGTGGAACACCATGCCCAGCGACAGGGCGACGCGCGCGGGCAGATTGACGTCCGGGCCGTGCATGACAATGCGCGAGGGATCGTACGGCGCCAGTTCCTGGGCCAGGATCGGACGCAGGCCGGCGCCCGCCCACTGGCTGTCGGTCAGGGCGTTGTGGGTCTGCGACAGGGCCAGCAGCCGCGCCTCGAAGGCGCGCACGAAGGTTTCGGGCCTGTCGACGCCGCGCAGGGTCTGGCGGGCGATGGCCTGGACGGTGGCCAGGGTGTTCTTGACGCGATGGTTCAGCTCGTCGAGCAGCAGGCGCTGCTGCTCGCCGGCCAGCACCTTTTCCGTGACGTCCGAGCCCTCGACCAGCACGCCGGAGACCGAGCCGTCCGGCTCGACGATCGGCTGGTAGATGAAGTCGAGAAAGCGGTCCTCCAGCGGACCGTCCGGCGTGCGCTGCAACGCGACCTTGATCTCGCGGCCGATGAAGGCCTCGGCGGTGGCGGTCACCCTGTCGAGCAGGGCCACGAAGCCCTGTTCCACCACCTCGGGCAGGGCCTCACGCAGCGGCAGGCCGACCACGTCGCGCCAGCCGATCAGCTGGCCGTAGGCGTTGTTGACCAGGTCGAAGCGGTGCTCGGGTCCGCGCAGCACGGCCATGAAGCTGGGGGCCTGCATGAACAGGCGCCGCAGGTCGTCGTTCTGGGCCCCGGCCGCCCCGGCCCGCAGCAGCACGTCGTCCTGCAGCATGGTCATCTCGCCTCGGCCGAACGCCACCTCCTTCAGGCGCTGGATGGCGGTGACGTCCTGGGTGTGCTGGACGATGTAGGCGGTCCTGCCGTCGGGGCCGGGAATCGGCGTGTGGGTGGCGCTCCAGATGCGGTCCTCGAACCCGCCGCCCAGGTGGGCCGGGCGCTCGATGGCGTAGGGGATCAGCGGCAGGTGATCGACCTTGCCCAGGTCGCGGGCGCGCAGCAGCGAGCTCTCCAGCCGCTCGCGCGACTCCCCCTGGCTGGGGAAGGCGTCGAACAGGGCGACGCCGTCGAGTTCGGCCCAGCTGCGGCCGAGCGTGTCGAGATAGGCCTGGTTGGCGGCGACGTAGCGCAGCTCGCGATCGAGCATCATGTACGGGGTCGGCAGACGATCGAACACCGTCGCGAAATCGATCGGTCCGGTCATCGCCTGAACATCATCCCCAACAAGCAGCCAGCGATAACGCAAGCTTGGCTTGAGAGGTTCCTTCTTTCTCCTGAAGGGCGAAATGCGAACGTATCTCAAGTAACGGCCGTTTCGTTGACACCCCGGCGCTCGCGCTTAAAAGCGTCCCGCAACGCACAAATCCACAGGTTGGACGTAAATATGACCGAGACGAGCCGGGGGCTCCCTGAGCGTCCGCTGTCGCCGCACCTCCAGGTCTGGCGCTGGCACATCACCATGGCGTGCTCGATCCTGCACCGCGCCAGCCTGTTCGCCCTCTATGTCGGCGTCCTGCTCCTGGCCGGTTGGGCCCTGGCCCTGGCCTCGGGCCCCGAGCACTACGCCTGCTACACCGGCGTGCTGGGCTCGGTGCTGGGCAAGCTGGTGCTGTTCGGCATCACCGTCGCGGTCTTCTACAACGTCGCCTACATCGTCCGTCAGAGCTTCTGGGACCTGGGCAAGGGCTTCGATCCGAAGACGGCCAACCTGACCGGCGTGGTCGTGATCGCGTTCGCGGTCGTCGCCGCCGTCGTCACCTGGATCATCGCCTTCGCGACCGGAGCGATCTGACCATGAGCACCTCCAAGAGCCAATTCCGCACCCCGCTGTCGCGCGCGCGCGGCCTGGGCGCGTCGCACCACGGCGTGGGCCACTTCATCGCCGAGCGCGTTTCGGGCCTGGCCCTGATCCCGCTGTTCCTGTGGGGCGCCTTCGCCGGCATCCGCCTGGCCGGCGCCGACTTCGACACGGTCGCCGCCTGGGTGGCGATCCCGATCAACGCCGTCCTGCTGTCGCTGCTCTTCATCGCCCTGCTGGTGCACCTGAAGAACGCCATCCAGGTGGTCATCGAGGACTATGTCGAGGCGTTCGCCCCGAAGGCCGCCCTCGTCATCGGCAACCTCTTCGTCTGCATGCTCGCGGGCGCCGCCGGGATCGTCTCGATCCTGAAGATCGCCTTCACCGGAGCCCTTTGATGTCGGCCTACACGTTCATCGACCACAAGTTCGACGTCGTCGTCGTGGGCGCCGGCGGCTCGGGCCTCCGCGCCGCGCTCGGCGCCGCCCAGGCCGGCCTCAAGACCGCCTGCATCACCAAGGTGTTCCCGACCCGCAGCCACACCGTGGCGGCCCAGGGCGGCATCTCGGCCAGCCTCGGCAACATGGGCCAGGACGACTGGCGCTGGCACATGTTCGACACCGTCAAGGGTTCGGACTGGCTGGGCGACCAGGACGCCATCGAGTACCTGACCCGCAACGCGCCGGCGGCGGTCTATGAACTCGAGCACTGGGGCGTGCCGTTCTCGCGCACGGCCGAGGGCAAGATCTACCAGCGCGCCTTCGGCGGCATGACCAAGAACTTCGGCGAAGGCCCGATCCAGCGCACCTGCGCGGCGGCCGACCGCACCGGTCACGCCATGCTGCACACGATGTACGGCCAGTCGCTGGCCCACGACACCGAGTTCTTCATCGAGTACTTCGCCCTCGACCTGATCATGGAAGACGGCGCCTGCCGCGGCGTGACCGCGTGGAAGCTCGACGACGGCACCCTGCACCGCTTCCAGGCCCAGACCGTGATCCTGGCCACCGGCGGCTACGGTCGGGCCTATTTCTCGGCCACCTCGGCCCACACCTGCACGGGCGACGGCAACGCCATGGCGCTGCGCGCCGGCCTGCCGCTGCAGGACATGGAATTCGTGCAGTTCCACCCCACCGGCATCTACGGCGCCGGCTGCCTGATCACCGAAGGCGCCCGCGGCGAAGGCGGCTACCTGACCAACTCGGAAGGCGAGCGCTTCATGGAGCGCTACGCCCCGTCGGTTAAGGACCTGGCGCCCCGCGACATGGTCAGCCGCGCGATGACCATCGAGATCCGCGAAGGCCGCGGCGTTGGTCCCAACAAGGACCACATCTTCCTGCACCTCGACCACCTGGATCCCAAGATCCTGGCCGAGCGCCTGCCGGGCATCTCGGAAACCGCCAAGGTGTTCGCCGGCGTCGACGTGACCAAGGCGCCGATCCCGGTGCTGCCGACCGTCCACTACAACATGGGCGGCATCCCGACGAACTATCACGGCGAAGTCGTCACCAAGTCGGGCGACAACCCCGACCAGGTGATCCCGGGCCTGATGGCCGTCGGCGAAGCCGCCTGCGTGTCGGTGCACGGCGCCAACCGCCTGGGCTCCAACTCGCTGATCGATCTCGTGGTGTTCGGCCGCGCGGCCGGCCTGCGCTGCGCCGAGGTCCTGACCCCCGGCGCCAAGCAGCCGGAACTGAAGGCCAGCCAGACCGAAGCGCACATCGAGCGCTTCGACCGCATGCGCAACGCCAACGGCTCGACCCCGACCGCCGAACTGCGCCTCGAAATGCAGAAGGCGATGCAGGAAGACGCCGCCGTGTTCCGCACCGGCGAGAGCCTGGACAGCGGCGTGGCCCGCCTGCAGGCCGTCTGGGACAAGAAGGGCGACGTGAAGGTCTCCGACCGTGGTCTGGTGTGGAACACCGACCTGATGGAGACCCTGGAGTTCGACAACCTCATCGGCCAGGCGGTCGTGACGGTGAACGGCGCGGCCAACCGCACCGAGAGCCGCGGCGCCCACRCCCGCGAGGACTTCTCCGAGCGTAACGACACCGAGTGGATGAAGCACACCCTGGCCTGGCTCGACAACGAGACCGGCAAGGTGAGCATCGATTTCCGTCCGGTGCACAACTACACGATGTCGACCGACATCGATTACATCCCGCCGAAGCAACGGGTTTACTAAGGGAACGCAGATGGTCCAGCTCTCTCTTCCCAAGAACTCCCGCGTTCAGAGCGGCAAGCACTGGCCCGCCCCGGCCGGCGCCAAGAACGTGCGCTCGTTCAAGATCTACCGCTACGATCCCGAAACCGGGATGAACCCGCGGTGGGACACCTACGACGTCGACGTCGACGCCTGCGGTCCCATGGTCCTGGACGCGCTGCTCTACATCAAGAACACCATCGACCCGACCCTGGCCTTCCGCCGGTCGTGCCGCGAGGGTGTCTGCGGCTCCTGCGCGATGAACATCGGCGGCCGCAACACCCTGGCCTGCACGCACGGCCACGGCGAGGTGCCCGGCAAGGCCGTGCAGATCAGCCCGCTGCCGCACGCGCCGGTGGTCAAGGACCTGATCCCGGACCTGACGCTGTTCTACGCCCAATACGCCTCGATCGAGCCGTGGCTGCACACCACGACCCCCGAGCCGCAGAAGGAATGGCGCCAGGCCCCGGAAGACCGCGAGAAGCTCGACGGTCTCTACGAGTGCATCCTGTGCGCCTGCTGCTCGACCTCGTGCCCCAGTTACTGGTGGAACGGCGAGAAGTACCTGGGCCCCGCGGCCCTGCTGCACGCCTACCGCTGGCTGATCGACAGCCGTGATGAAGCCACCGGCGAGCGCCTCGACGACCTCGAGGACCCGTTCAAGCTCTATCGCTGCCACACGATCATGAACTGCGCCCAGGTCTGCCCGAAGGGGCTGAACCCGGCCAAGGCCATCGCCTCGATCAAGAAGATGCTGGTGGAGCGGGTGGTCTGACGACCCCTCGCGCCTTCGGTCTCGCCGCATTCCTGTGGGGCGCGGCCGAGGGCTTCCTGTTCTTCGTCGTTCCGGACGTGCTCATAAGCCTCGTCGCTCTGCGGCGAGGCTTTCGCATGGGGGCCATGGCCAGCCTGGCCGCGGCCCTGGGGGCGATGGTCGGCGGGGCCTTGATGTGGCTGTGGAGCGCCAATGCGCCGGATGCGGCGCTGAAGGCGGTGGCGGCCGTGCCGTCGGTCTCCGACGCCATGATCGACAAGGCCCGCGCCGACATGGCCCGCGAGGGCTGGATCCTGGCCAGCCTGAAGGGGCCGCTGACCTCGACGCCCTACAAGGTCTATGCGGCGCTGGCCCCGCGGGCGGGCGCCGGCCTGCCGGCCTTCGCCGCCGCCGCCCTGCCTGTTCGCCTGCCGCGCTTTCTGCTCGTGGCGGCGGCGTTTTCGCTGATCGGCGCCATCATGCGCGGGCGGGCCGGTCCGAAGATCACCCTCGGCGTCTTCACGGCGGGCTGGGTGCTGTTCTATGGCTGGTTCTGGGCGACCCGTCCCGGCTAGCGCCGGCTTGCAAAAGATGACGGGGTCGTCAATTTTGTTCCGTGCGGGAGACAAACGCGTTGAGTGAAGCGGTCGTGAGCGATCCGAAGGCCAAGGTGGTGATCGTCGGCGCCGGCCATGCCGGCGGTTCGGCCGCCGCCTTCCTGCGCCAGTACGGCCACGAGGGCCCGATCGTGCTGATCGGCGAGGAGCCGCTGCTGCCCTACCAGCGTCCGCCGCTCTCCAAGGCCTGGCTGAAGGGCGAGGCCGACGCCGACAGCCTGGCCCTCAAGCCGCAGGACTGGTACGCCGAGGCCAATGTCGCGCTGCGCCTGCAGGGCGTGGCGACTAGCCTCAACCGCGGCGACCGCACCGTGACCCTCGCCTCGGGCGAGGTGATCACCTACGACTTTCTGATCCTGGCCACCGGCGCGCGCGCCCGCGAACTGCCGATCCCCGGCGCGGATCTGGCCGGCGTGCTGGCCCTGCGCACGGCGGCCGACGCCGAGGCGCTGAAGGCCGCGCTGGGGCAGGGCAAGCGCCTGGCCGTGGTCGGCGGCGGCTATGTCGGCCTGGAGGCGGCGGCCTCGGCCCGCGCCCTGGGCGCGGAGGCCACGATCATCGAGCGCGAGAGCCGGGTCCTGGCCCGCGTGGCCTGCGACACGCTGTCGACCTTCTTCCAGGACTATCACGGCGCCCGCGGCGTGGCGTTCGAGCTCAACGCCAATGTCGAGGCCTTCGAAGGCGAAGGCGGCCACGTGACCGGCGTGCGCCTGAAGGGCGGGCAGGTCGTGGCCTGCGACGCGGCCCTGGTGGGCGTGGGCGCCCATCCCAATGTCGAGCTGGCCCAGGACGCGGGCCTGGAATGCACGGGCGGCATCGTCGTGGATCTGGAAGCGCGCACCAGCGACCCGCGCGTCTTCGCCATCGGCGACGTGACCCACCGGCCGCTGCCGCTGTACGAGCGCCAGTTCCGCCTCGAAAGCGTGCCCAACGCCCTGGAGCAGGCCAAGCAGGCCGCCGCCGCCATCGTCGGCCGCGCCGGGCCCTCGCCGGAGGTGCCGTGGTTCTGGTCCGACCAGTACGACCTCAAGCTCCAGATCGCCGGCCTGCCGTTCGACGCCGACAGCACCATCGTGCGCGGCGACGTGGCCGCTGCCAAGTTCGCCGTCTTCCACCTCAAGGGCGACCTCGTCCAGGCCGTGGAAGCCGTCAACGCGCCGCCCGAGTTCATGGCCGGCAAACAATTGATCGCCAAGCGGACGCCCGTGTCTAAGACAAAGCTCGCGGATCCGGCGATATCCATGAAGGAAGTGGCGGCCTGAAGCCGCCCAGAGAGTGCAGGGGAACCATGGCCAAGATCACCTACATCGAATTCGACGGGACCGAGCACGTCCTCGACGTCAAGCCGGGCCTGACGGTCATGGAAGGCGCCGTGAAGAACAACGTCCCCGGCATCGACGCCGACTGCGGCGGCGCCTGCGCCTGCGCGACCTGCCACGTCTATGTGGACGACGCCTGGACCGACAAGACCGGCGACAAGTCGGCCATGGAGGAGTCGATGCTCGACTTCGCCGAGAACGTCGAACCCAACAGCCGCCTGTCCTGCCAGATCAAGGTCAGCGACGCCCTGGACGGCCTGGTCGTGCGCCTGCCGGAAAGCCAGCACTGAGGCGTCCTGGGGCGGGGCGCCGGAGACGGCGCGCACGCCGCCCGGCCGCTTCTTCCCCGACCGCCCGCCCATGCGGCGGGCGGCATGCTGTCGAGGGTCTCTTGAAGTTCAAGCCAATCTTTCTCGGCGCGGCGGCCGCGCTGCTGGTCGCGGGCGTCGTCGACGCGCGGGGCTTCGGCCTCGCCAAGGGCGATTTCCGTGGCTTTGGTTCGCTGCTGGAGTGGAAGCCCAAGTGCATCGAGCCCGTGCGTCCCTACGGCAAGGATCCGCGGGCCCTACGCGTCTACATGCGCGAAGTCGACGACTGGAGCGCTTGCGTCGACAGGCAGGCGGAAGCCGACGCGGCCTACGCCGTCGAACAGGTGCAGGACGGCCGCGACAAGGCCCTGCGCCGCATGCGCGAGCAGGTTCTTCTCGGTTACTGAGGCTCGCGCCCAGCTCCAGGAACGCGTGGCGCGAGCCCCGCGGAATGGCCTCAGTCCTGCTCTGCGGCGCGCTTGCGAGACTTTCGCCAGTTGTTCAGGGCGTCGTAGGCGCTTTCAAAATGAAGCGGAACGTCGACCAGATAGTCGTTGAAGCAGGCCGCCTTCAGAACATACTCGTACATCGTGTCCGGGACGATGTGCTCGGGCGGCTTGCGGCTGCTTCGCGTATAGGTGCGCGTCCCATCAGCTAGATGCGCCATCATGGCGAGATCCGACATCGTCCGCTCCTCGCAATTCAGCTCAACCAGCTGAAGGGATAGGTCGGCGTTGAAGGCGGTCTCGGTGAAGGCCATCGTGATCCAGACCGTCTTCAGGTTCTCACCCCTCAGGGTGGACTGGTCCATGTAGACGCCAAACGTGCTGGCGGCGGTCACCATGCGCCATTCCCCCGCGCATACGGGCGTGGCGGCGATTATTGCGGCCGCGAACGCCGCCCCGAATATCCAGCGCATACTGTCACTCCAGTTCAATGGCCGTCCAACCGGGGCGCTCCCAATCGACGTCCCCCTCCCCTCTACCGTGCTCGCGCGCGGCCGAGCGTCGACGCGATCGAGCGCGTCGAATCAACTTGAGCGTACAGCGCAAAGCGCGCGGCTCATCTCGCTAAGCCGCGCGGTTGGCTTCGAAACTGATCTGTCGAGGGAAGTGGTGGTGCCGCCTAGGTGACTCGAACACCTGACCTACGCATTACGAAATATAGTCTGGATTTTGTAGAACATCAACAAGCATATGGGGTTGATGCTTGTTCTGGGTTTGATGTTCTGAACCACCCATATTATTCCCAAATTGGCCCGCGTGCGCGATTTGGACGTTTCCTAGTTTAAGCGCTTTCGCGTGGGAAGCGGAAAAAATTCGACCTGCGCCATACCTGCATGAGCTGCCAAAAAAATAGGGGGGCAGACCCCACCAGCGCGCCGGGGTGATTGGCGCACGGTGGGGTCCGGTTTGGTCAGGCGACCGCTTGTTTAGCCGCTCCCGCCTCGACGTCCGTGAGCAGGGTGTCGTTGGCTAGCCGTCATGTGCCATGACTGCCATTGCGCGGGTTAGTAAAACAGATGCGGTCCGACTACCGAGAAGGCAATGACGAGCCCATTGGTAAGGTGCGGGGCAGCACCTAAATCCCCATGCAGGATGCCAATTAAGCCGTTCTCAGTCACGGCAGCTGCTCCAGAGTAACCAGGGGCGCTCGGCGCAGAGAGTTGTATGCTTTGGCCAACGATCTGTTCCACTTCAGCAGTCAGAGTCGAAGTGTCGAGCACCCCGCTCCCGATCCCCTTGAATCCGACGGCGTTTACAAGCTCGCCGCCTTGGGGAGCTACAATGGAAGCGACGTTGTAGGTGCCGAAGATGGCAAGAGCTGCCGCTTCGGACGCATCAAGCTCGATCGAGATCACATCTACGAGCATACCGTCTGGCCCAGTTACGACTTTAAAGCGCTGTATTCCGCGAGGCATAAGCGGGATTGTCAGGCCAGTTGTAACTACGCTCACTGACGTAGCCTCAAAGAAAGCAGGGATGGCAGGAGCCTTGGCCATACCCGTGATGATGTGTACGCAGGTGACGAGCCAGACTTTCTCGCCGTCGGTGACGAGGAAGCCGGTCCCTCCGTTGTCCTTGCATTGGAGCGGAATTGGAGTCGGCACAATCATCTCCACATAATTTCTGTAAGCGTTCGTTTCGGATTTAACCGCCTGTCTTGGATTTTGTAGAGGCGAGTGTGTGTTAGAAAATCTGCGCCAGCTTAGATTCACGAGCCGACGCTTGTCTTAGCGTCCTATGCGATAGCTGGCCTGCATGCACCTCGCCGCTTGATGCTCTTTACGTGCGGTTGGGTCAAAAAATAGGAACAAAGCCCCCATCTTCATACTAGATGGCTACCAGCGTAAGGTGGGGGCTTGGTCCATATCAGGCGACGGCTTGTTTGGCCGCCCCCGCCTCGACAGCCTTGAGCAGGGTGTCGTTGGCTAGGTGTGAGTAGCGCTGGGTCGATTGGTAGCTGGCGTGGCCCAGCACCTTGCCGACGGCAAAGAGGTCAACGCCGTTGTTGACCATGAACGACGCCGCCGAATGCCTGAGATCGTGAATCCGCAGGCCCGGCAGCCTCGCCACCCGGATGGCCCGTTGCCACCCGTGCTTGATGGACACGAAGGGCTTGAGGGTGTCCGGGTTGGGTACGAGCCATGGGCAGCCCTTGAAGCGAGGTATGGTCGCGATGACCGCCAGGGCCGCGCCCGAAAGCGGAACGTGACGCGACTTACCCGTCTTGCTGGTGGGGATGAACCAGGCCTTCCGCTCGGTATCGATATGCTCCCATTTGGCGTCGAGCAGTTCGCGCACACGCGCTCCCGTCAACAGCAGCAGGCCCACGATATGCTGGAGCTGGGGGTTGTGGGACTCGGCTACCGCCGCACGCAGCCTTGCCGCCTCCTCGGCCGACAGGAAGCGTTCACGGGCGTTGTTGAGCGGCTTTCGGGGCAGACCGCGCGTCGGGTTCCTTTCGCAACCGGGAATGTCCCAGCGCAGGCCAAGCTCGAAGGATCGCCCGAAGATGACCCGGATCTTCTCGACGGACGCCGGGGCTAGCCCTCCAGCCCCCTTTTCGCTGAGCCATTGGGCGACGGACCGGCTGTTGATGTCAGTCAGGCGTGTCTTCCCCCACTTCGGCAGGATGTGACGCTTGATATACATCTCCATCGTCGAATGGGACTTCAGGTCCTTGGCGTAGTCGAGGTGCATAGCCGCCAGCTCGCTGTATAGCGGGACAGCCTTGGCCTGCGCCTTGCCCGCGCAGGGGTCGCCGCCCATGACGACTTCCGACCGCAGTTGTATGGCCTTCTTCTTGGCGGCCGCAAAGGCGACGTCCTGAGCGCCGCCGATCTTGTATTGCCGCTGCGTACCGCTCTGGTTCTGGTAGCGAAGGTAGTAGGTCTTGCCGCCGCTGCTGCGGCATTCCAGCACGAAGCCGGTGACGATCTGGTCGTACCAGTCCGTCTTGCTCTTGCCGGGCTGGCATTGGGCGGCAGCGACGAAGGCGGCGTCGAGTTTGGCTTTAGGCATGGGTGGGTGTCCTTCCAAGGGTATGGGAGCCGGCGGGCGAGCGCCGGGGAGCCACGACTAGGCGCGGCGGGGCTGAGAGGGGTGCTAGCGGCCCACGAGGTGGCCGCAGGGGTGGCGCAGCGGGGGCGGGGATGGCTTGGGCCTGGAGGCGGTAAAAAGGTCCCAGAGGGGCGCGCTCGGAGGCCCTGGACCGAGGGGCGGCCGGGGCAGATTTTCAGAAAATCAGTTTCGCACGAGATCCCCAGAAGCGCCGTCGAGGGGCGCCCGCTGCGAAACTGAAAAGCTGAAAAACTGCGACGCTGACGGCCCTAAGGTTCGAGCTTCGTCTGGTCGATAAGCCGGTAGATGCTCTTGTTGTGGCCAGCCTTGACGTAGTTCCATAGGTGCTCGTTGGGGGTGTCTCCCGTGTAGCGTTCTAGAACCTCGACTGCCGCCCGCTTAGAGATGCCGCATTTTTCGCCGGCCGCCTTCGCCAACGCCATTTTCCCGTTCGTAAAGCCTCCCTGGATGAGTTGGACAATCGCGTCCATCACAAGGGGATCGCTGACCTCCTCGTGCTCGGGTTCGTAGTCGGCCAACTCGTCGGCAGGGATCGGGAGCGCCGAGGCCAGCTTCGCGTCGTAGCTGATGCCGGGCTCGACGCTGTAAGCGTAGGCGACCGTCTCGGGGCTATCGGCGCGGGCCTTCTTTCTGCTGAACTTCACAACCCGGCTTTCTCCGCCGGCCTTTGGCGTCATCGGCTGGGCGACATAGACGGCGTCGAAGTCTTCCAGGATGTCGGTGGTGCCTTGGTATTGTGGCGTCCCGTCGGCGTTCGGCCTTTTTGTGGTGTGGCCGAGGGCGAGGATCGTGCCGCCCGCCATGACATACTGGCGACAGATCTGGGCGAACTCACTCGACCGCTTCTTATCCATCAGGTCGGTGAACTTCTTCAGCGTGTCGATGATGATGCAGGTGCCGCGTGCTGAGCGCTCCTCGACCGCCTGGACAAGAAGCTCGACGAGTTGACCGGTCCGAAAGCCTCGCCACCCTGGGGCCAGCATGTGCGCTCCAGCTTCCTCCAAAAGCTTCGCTTTACCGGCGAGCCCATGACTGCTGTCGTCGGCGTTGATGTAATAGAGGTGGTCGGGATCAATCTTGCCTCGCTCGATCGCGTCCAGGCAAAGCTTTAGCGTAATCAAAGTCTTGCCGGTATTGGGCTCTGCGTAGATCATCGTCGCCTGCCCCCGCAGCACGAACTTGCCGAGCAGGGGCTTGGCTTCCGCCGCGCTGGCTTCGATCTCGTCCGCTTTGCCCAGCAAGCTGTACCGGCGAAAGGGACTGCTCTTTGCTGGCTTGCGTGGACCATCGGTGCGCTCGGCTGCCAATTCAGGTTCGAGCGATGGCTTTCCGATCTCGGTCTGAGTGGTGCGGGATTCCTCCTGAGCATTTATACGTGTGGGGACTTTGAGTGTCCTTGGGTCAATCTTCTGTGTATTGGTTACAGATTCTGGCATGATCTCAGCAAATCCCTGACATTGGCGAGTTGATGTTGTGTCTATAAGTCGCGATAGGTGTAACGGTATCGAGTTGGTGGCCGCTTGATGGCGGGTTTGTCTGTCTGACATCTCTGTTTCAGCGCAGTTTTTGCTGAAGTAAAAGCGGTTTAGGTTGCCAATATGAGTGGCATTAAGCGAAGGCGCTTTCAGTAGGACCTTGCCAAAATGGAATAGTCGCGCGGCGTCCGTTCGAGGTATCCAGATGCCTCCAGGGATCCGCCTGGGCTGCCAAGGAGGGGGGCGATGGCCGAGTTCGGGGAGTTGCGACTGGTTTGGCTGGAGGCGTTTGTGAAAGTCGCCGAGACCGGCAAGCGCACCGCCGCCGCCGAAGAGATGGGAATCCATCAAGGGACGGTCACCAAACACATCCAGAAACTTGAGCATTGGCTTGGTAGGGGATGGCTGTTGGATGATGGTGTGCCCGCGGGGCTTTTCCCCTGCGGGGAAATGTTCCTCCCGGTGGCCAAGCAGGTCCTTGAGTTGCTGAAAGACGCCCGTGGGCCGGAGGGAGTGCCGGTTGAAGCCCATACCCCCAAGGCGCCGCCCCGCAGCCCGCCGCCGAGCTTCTCCATCAAGGATCTGAAGGGACGCCTCCAGGCTGAAACGTCGGAAGACGACCAGGTCTGATGAAAAGTGTGAGCGGCCTAAGCTCGTCAGGCCGCCCACCTTCATCTCGAAGTCGTGGTGAGTTGGGGTGTTGTTTGCGGCCGTCGCTCAGGAGGGGCGTGGGAGTGTGCCCTCGGTATTAGGCTCGCCGCCGCCGACGCGACCCCGACAACGCCGATGGTGATGATGACGACCAAGGGGTGTGCTCCGACCAGCCCGAGCAGGCCCAGGCAGGCGAGGAGCGCCAACGTGTCGCCAGGCCGCTCAATGAAGGCGAAAAGCAGCGACAGCAGCAGCGCCATCACCAGCACGATCGCCGCTGCCTTGAGGACCGCCAAGGCCGCGCCCAGGACGAGCAAGGCAAGGATCTTGTTGGTCATGCGTCCCGATCCTTGGTGGGGCGGTCGCAGTAGGCGAGGCAATTGAAGCGCAGGCAGAAGTTCGTGCCTGGATCATCCGCCACGAACACCAACATGCCGAACTCGTCGGTCAGGATGTAGGCGATCTCAAACCATGAGCCGTGGTCGTTGATCCACTCGAACCCTGGCTGTTCAGCCTGGTCCCACGTTATCGGATAGCCGACGGCTTCGTGTATGGCCTCGGACGTGTCGCCGGGTTGGACAACGACGATCTGGAGAATGTCGCCGAGGGGCTGTTGGCGGTCTGTATCGACCTGCCAGACGCGAAGGCCAATAAGCGCGCGCAAGGTTGGATCTAGGGTGGGGTCGGTCAGGGCGGCGGTCACCGCGTCGCGATCGGTGAGCGAAAGCATGGCGCTCTCCTTTCTGGGCAAAGAAAAAGCCCCCGCGACGGTGGTCGCGAGGGCTCGGGATGTGGTTGGCGGATCTCGCCGCGAGGGCTAAGCGCCAGCTAGATAATTGTTCGTGTTATGGTTTCTTGCTGAAAGGCTAGGCGGCGTCCCCAGAAGCAATCGACTTCTTGCCTTGGGCTTGCCCCGCGTCAGCAGCAAGACAGCGCCACCAACCGCCAGGGCGACCGTGCCCCACAGCAAAATTGTCTCGTAGAGGACAATCCGGCTTTCGATCACGTCCAGGCTTGGGTGGGTCAGGGCGTAGGCGGTCACGGACTCGTCCGCCTTCTTGTATTCTGGGTCCTCGCTCCAGTTGAGGTCCTTGGACGACAGCACGATGCTCCTCCTGATATCATGCTGCTTGTAGTGATCTTTGAGTGGAAAGTAGTTTGTCGCCCAAAGTCCGCCTACGACGACGTAGAAAACGGCGATGGCGGATAGCGTCAATCTGACAGCATTTCGAGACATAGATTTCCTCTGGCTAAATCATTTTTACCGATCTCGATGAGAACTATGTTCTTCATCATATAAGATGCTCGGTTTTGCGCGTTCGGTGTGCTGGCGGTTGCTTCTCTTGCCTTGATAGTTGGGGTGCGTGTTGGCCTTAGCGGGCAAGTGCGGAAGCTTGTACGCCTCAAAATAACCCGTTCTGGGATATCCCAAGATCGGATTTAACGGAAGCGCCTCACCTCTCAGGGGCGCTCATTGCCGTCATCCGTCTTCACGCAGCGGCATCAGGAGTTCATTCAATTCCTCGTCGCGGCACGTAAGGCCGCCAACCTCACGCAGGTCGAGCTAGCCGCCCGCCTGGGGCGTCCTCAAAGCTTCGTGTCGAAGGTCGAGCGAGGGGAGCGTCGGATCGACGTGATCGAGTTCTGCCAGGTCGCAGAGGCGCTTGGCCGCGACCCGCCGGGGCTACTTAGGGAATTTGTCGATGGGAAGCGGCGCTGAGGCGCTGCTTATGGCGACTTGATAGCCTTGGCAGTCGTAGCTGCGCCAAGAGTTGACGCTGACCCCACTCCAAGATGCGGGCATTTGGCGTCATTCCGGCAACCTGCCCCTTCTGAGCGAAACGGCAGCTCTCAGTCGGGTTGTGCCGTCATGATTCAGATAACAAACGCACCTCTTCAAATTTCGCCAATTCCCACGTGAGTCTTGTGAATTTTCCATTTCTTCAACAGCTCGCGCTCGATAACTTCGTAGATGAAGGGCAATGGCGGTGGAGCTCCCTCTACTGAAGCGTTGTAGTCAGCCATTGCCTGAAGGACGTCGCCTACCGGAAATTGACGTCCACGTGCGGCTGAAATACGCATACGGATTGCCTCCATTGATGAGCAGGCTTGGTGGTGGGCCACGAGGGCGCCAACCACATCGGCTGACATCATGAAGACAGCGAGCGCCATGAAGGCGCGAATTGTCGTGCTTAGGACGCTCTGATCCAGGTGCGGTCCAAGAAAAAGAAATCCTAAGAACGCACTTACAGCAGCAATGACGAGAAAAAATACAGTAATGACAGCGCTTTTCTTTTGCGTCGCTGCGGAGAAAAACGCCGATTCGTCGATCATTTCGGCTAGGCGGCGCATTCCAGGGGCTGCACGCGTGGCGAAATTCTGATCGATAGTGACGGGCTTGATTGATGCTGAGCGAGGTGAAAAGGACGCCGTTATGAAGCTGCGTTCCGCGACCCGGTGACCCAAACCATACTCTATCTGGATCAGGCGACGCGCCTGCTCTCCATCCCCCCGATGCTTACGACAAGCCCAGTCGCTCCAAAGCCAGCTGCCGATGAGTAGCAATGTCAGCCCGCCGAGTACAACAAGTGTGTCAGAATCGTTAGTAAGTACGGAAACCATGGCGGCGGTGGCAATGATCAGTTGTAGGGCGATGCTTAGACAACGCAGCGCTATAGATCTCCCGAGCGCATCCCTCTGCTGTGTCAGTGTGTCATTCACCAATCCGACAGCAGCCAAGACCTCACGCACGAACGGCCCCTTCATTTCAGTATAGGCGTTAAGGTCATCGCAATGAGCGACCGCCGCCTTTCGCTTGAGGGCCTGATAGGCTWGAGCTTCCGATGGATGGACTTGAAGCCAATAGCGAAATGCCAACAAGTCGCTCCAAGCCTGATCGCCTTGAACGGTGATATGGGCGTTTAAGGCGGGCAGGTCGGCGGTCGCGTCTCGTTCTAGAAACGCAGAGACGTCGCCGCTAGGGACCCCTGGACGCCAGCCCGCAAGCCTTAATTTCTCGCACGTTGGTGAAACCGCGTCGCCGCTTGCAAGCCCAATCAGCACATCAACAACTGGCTTGGAGTCAATGCCGTCGATTGCGGTGCTTCCGACATGCTCCACCGCAACGCCGGGGCCAAGCGTCGATCTGAGCTCAAATAAAGCGTTCTTATATTCCCCCGCCCATTTTCCGGACCAAGCTTGTAGTTGAATGGTCATTTTCCCTTGGCCTTTCGCCAACGGCTTGTTGGCAATGTCGCTGGCGAAAACTCGATCTGGCAATCTGGGCCAGGCGCAGCCTACCGAGCTCCACGGTTAGCGTGCGCAGCCACCTTTGCGCAACTCAAGGTCAAGCTCTCCTCCGCATCGGTTTGCGCTAGTGTCGCCGGACGGGAAGGACCATCAGAGGCGCACCTTCAGTAGTCCGGATTTCGGCTTCGCCCCTTCAGGGTGGCAAGGGCCACTTGGTTGTCGCTGTGTCTGAAGGCGGGCCAATAGTCCGATGGCTCGGAGGCGCTGGGTGCAGGATCGGCCTGACCCCAGCCCCGCAGAAAGCTGCGCAGTTGATCGGTAGTAGCGAGCGAGGGGGGCGAATGACTGTTCTTCTGATTGATCAGCTCGCCGATCCCGAAAGCGCCAGCGAAGGATGCGAGATGAGCCGCGGAAAACACCGGCTTGCCTGCCTCGGCCGAGCGCGCGATCAGGATCGTCCGCACACACCAGGCAATGCGTCTATTGACGAGTTCGAAATCTGGTAAGGCGCGTGCAAAGCGAGCGAGCAGCCACCCGAGGTCGGACGCGGCCGCGATTTCGGTGTTGTAGGACGAGCGAAGCTTCAGCGTGTCCTTTAACGCCGGAAGCAGGCCTTCCGGGTCGTGGATCACCTTGGCTTCCAGCGCCAAGTGGCAGACGAACAGGTCACCTTTCCGTGCGCGATTGAAGAGATCGGCTTGCGGATAGAGCGAGAGCGACAGGTTGCCCATCGCCACATGACGTGGCGTGTCTTCGGAAGTCACTAGGAGCAGATCGACGTCGGAGCTTTCCTCGCCGTCCCCGCGGGCTCGACTGCCAAATAGCGCGACGGCCGAGATGGTCATCGCATGTCGCCGAAGGACGTCGTCATGCTTCCATTGCGCGCGACAACGCCTCCTTCGACATCTGGCGCGCGGCTGCGCGAGCCTGCTCCACCTCAACGCGGTTCTTCAACACCAGCTGCTGCTTCACGGGGGGGAGAACGCCTTCCTCGACATCAAGGTTGTGCTCTCGCATTAAGTAGAAGCTCAAGCTAAGGCGCGTAGGTATCTTCAGTTCTCCATCAGCCATCGCGTACTCAGTCGCGATCGCCTGCTGCTGCTCGGGTTCGAGCAGTGGGTTTGGGGTAAGGACGAGATTGATCGAGTGGGCCCACTCGAAATCGAGCTTGGGATCCACCGGCGAGGCGCTAAGGCCCGTCACCTTGTTGATGCGGTTAAGGCTGTAGTCGCGGAAGTCGTTGTGCTCTCGCGACCAAGACCGCGCATACCAACGTCCACGGCTGTGGGCCAACGCGTGCGGGGCAATCGTCCGGGCCGGCGATGTCGAACCTGTCAGGGAGTGGTACTCGAGCGTCAGCTCCTTCTTCTCGCGGATCGCGTCCAGGACCCGAAGGAGATGTTGGGGATCGGTGGTGCGCGTAGCCAGCGTGATAACCTCGGCCGGCGGCAAGGCGTCGAACCAAGTGTCCTCCTGGCGCATCCAGTTCGATTCGATCGCCGCGAGCTGCAGCAAGAACCGGTCTGTGGAATGGCCGATGAAGCGAGGCTCGTAGGTCTCCCTCCGGACGTAGGCCTTCAGGCCGGCGTCGTAGACTAGGTTACCGGGAGCTAGGGCTTCGTACTGAGCAATGTCGGCCGAGGCTTGCTGGTTTGAAATTCCGAAGCCGTCGGCGAGCGCCTTCCGATTGAAGCGCCCCTCCCAGAACAGCCGGAAATCAATGAATTCCAGCCGCCTTCGCACGCCCCATCGGAGCTGCTCCACGTCTTCGTTTGGCATAACGCATCCAGTTTCTTGATTCGACCCGTGCAGTTTCTTGACGGGTTTTGTCCATGTTGCTATAGTTTATCGACTTGTTCGGCTCGCGGGTCAAACCGCCGGGATCGGGCCAGTAGCGGCCCACGCCCATCAGGAAAGACCGAACATGAACGCGCCCATCCGAGACTACTCAAACCACATCCTCACCGAGGCCGACGTTCTTTTGGCCGACGTCGCCGCACGCGTGCAGCTGCCCCCGTCGTCGTACGAAATTGCCGGTCAGCGGTACAACACCCTGGCCAAGCACGTTGAACGCGAAGGCAGTCCGCTACGCGGCAAAGTCGACCGGGTCTATGCCCAGGGCGGGATTGCCACGGGCTCGGTCGTCGCCAACCGCGCGTCCAACGACGAATATGACGTCGACGCGATCCTCAGCCTCAACGTTTCGCCCGACAGCGATCCGAAGTGGGTGCTCGACACTCTCTTCGAGGCGGTTCGCGGAGAGAAGGGCTCGCGCTACTATGACGTGACGACGCGCTGTACCCGGTGCGTTCAGGTCACCTACAGCGACAAGATGCACGTCGATCTGACCCCGGTCGTGCAGTTGCTCGGCCGCCCGGACCGCGAGAGCGTTATCTTCCACCATCGCGCCGAAACGCCGCTGGTCCCCGGCTATCGCGTGATCGGCAACCCCTACGGCTTCGCGCAGTGGTTCAAGTACGAGACGCCGCCAGAAGTGCTCTTCGGCGTGGCGTTCGCCGACTATCAGCTCAACGAGATGCGAAAAGCCCTGGCGCGGGCAGAGACGGAGCCGCTGCCCGTTCAGATGAAGCCGCATGAAACGTCGCGCGCCTTGCTCAGCCTCCAGCTCACCAAGCGCTTCCGGAACCTGCGCTATAACGAACGCGAGGGTCGCTGTCCGCCCAGCGTCGTGCTCGCCAAAATGATCGCCGAGCACAAGGTCCAGCGGAGCGGCTTCGCTGCGGCGTTGCTTTCGCACGTGACCTACATCCGCGACCAATTCCGTACGGCTCATGATGCGGGCCGGCTCTATCACGCCGTGAACCCGGTCTGCTCGACCGACGTCCTGACTGACCGCTGGCCGGGCGATCTCTACAACCAGGGCATCTGGGTCCGCGATCTAGACCACTACGTCGCGCAGCTGACGTTCTATGTGAACGGTGCCCCCACCCTTGCCCAGCGTCAGGCGATCCTGGCCGATCTCTTCGGCGAGCAAGCGGCCAAGTCGGCCGTCCTGGATTTCGCCCAGCGGATGGGTCGCGACAAGGAGCTGGGCCAGAGCCGTTATACGCCCGGCACCGGCCGCCTGATCGTGCCTGCGAGCCCCGCGATCCTGTCGCCGTCGCTCGGTCGAGCCGAGCCTCGCACTGACTACTTCGGCGGCATCGCGTCGTGGCGCCGTTAACGATCCGCGAGCAGGATCAGCTGATCCGTCATTCCTGGCCAACGTTCAGGACCGTCATGGCCGGAAACCGGTTGGGTATCTGGCGCGGTACGATCCAGGGCCTGTCGCAGGTCTACGAAATTCAAATCGTCTACACGAGGCGGAAGCGGGAGACCGACCTCTTCGATTTTGCGATAGCGTGGTTTCCAGAAGTGACCGTCATCAGTCCGCCGCTGCAGCGGCGCGCCGATGCGCCGGAAATGCCGATCCCGCACATTTACACAACCGGTGAAAGCGAACACGACGTCCTGTGCCTGTTCGATCCCCGCGCCGACGGCTGGTCGCGGGATCAACCGATCGCCGATACCATCATGGTGTGGACCGCCAGCTGGTTGCGCTTCTACGAGGCTTGGCACGCCACGGGGATCTGGCACGGAGGCGGCGCGTCGCATGACCAGTTGGTGCCCCCCGCCGAAGTGGAGCGCGATGCGACCCTGCCATTGATCACGCGAAAGGCGAACGACCGCCGTTCCAACCTGCTCAATGGCGCGTCCCAAGACGTCCTTATCAACCAACTGCTGTGGTGCGAGCGTCTCTCGACGGCAGCGCAGTCCGCCATGGCGCTCGCAGCATGAGTACTTCTCCAAAGGCCACGCTTGTCCGGTCGCCCGACCGCCGGTCAGAGGGAACGATCCAGCAGGCCCGCGTGAAACTGCCTTGGCCGAAGGATCGCCTTTTCCGTATCTTGTCGATCGATGGGGGCGGGATCAAAGGCGTGTTCCCGGCCGCCTACCTCGCCGAAATCGAGAAGCGCTTCCTGGGCGGCGGCTCGGTCGCGCGCCACTTCGACATGATCGCCGGAACGTCGACGGGCGGTATCATCGCGCTCGCTCTCGCCCACGGCATGTCGGCGCAAGAGGCCCTGGCGATCTACACCGAACGGGGTGGGCGCATCTTTCCGCAGCTGAAGGGCTGGCCGAAATGGCTGCGCGCGGCGCGCTGGGTGTTTAGGCCAAAGCATGACCAGTCGGTGCTCAAAGCCGAACTTGAGGCGGTCTTCGGAGAAAAGCTCCTCGGAGCTGCGGCGAACCGGGTCGTCATTCCAAGCTTTGAGGGTCTTTTTGGCGAGCCCTTCCTCTATAAAAGCCCTCACCATCCCGACTATCAGCTCGACCGCTACAAGCGCTTCGCGGACATTGCGCTCCACACGACGGCCGCGCCGGCCTTCTACCCCGCGGTCGACAACGCTGGCCACGTCATGATTGACGGCGGCGTCTGGGCCAATAACCCGGTCATGAACGCCCTCGTCGATGCGCTGGCCTGCTATGACATCCCTCGCGAAAACATCAGGATCCTGACGATCGGGACAGGCGAGAAGGCATTCACAGTCAACAAGCGCGCGCGTCAGGGCGGCATCTCGCATTGGGCCTTCATGCGCGCCTTCGAGGCGGCTGCGCGCGCGCAGTCGAAGAATGCTTTGGGTCAGGCCTATTTGCTGGTGGGTAAGAACAACGTCTTGCGGATCGATCCGCCTGAGTCAGACAGACCGATCGCCCTGGACGACGTGGCGCGTTCGCTGGCTGAACTCCCGTCTGTTGCCCGCAGTCTGGCCGAGGGGTCAGGCCACCACGTCCAGGCGACATTCCTTCAGGATGTCGTCGACCCCTTCGTTCCCTGTCCCAAGCGCACGGTGTAGGCCGCGCGCGGGAGGCCTGATCCGGCGGGCTGGCCCGCACTTGCATGGGCCTGTCGACCCGGAGCGGAGATGTTCGCGCCGCCGTCGAGATGCTGAATTTCCGAAGGTCGCCTAGGAGTCATGGACGGCCGCTGGCAAACGCCCATCCTCGCCAAAGCCACACCCACTAGGACCCCAAACCGCGACCGGGTTTAAGGCCCTTCCGGTAGGGTCGAACTCGTTGTCCTGCTGGAAGTGGTGGTGCCGCCTAGGTGACTCGAACACCTGACCTACGCATTACGAATGCGCCGCTCTACCGGCTGAGCTAAGGCGGCCCACGGCGCTTCGGCAGAATCGCCGGGCGCGAGGAGCGGCCTATTTAGCGGGGCGCGAGCCGCTTGCCAAGCGCCGTCGTGCGCTTGTGTTGCGTCGGGGCGCCGGAGCGGGGCCGGGGGCGTCGGGCGAGGGCGGATCATCGAGCTCGCCGGGGTCGTCGAGGGCCGGGTGGTCGAGGAACGGGATCAGCGCTCCGCCGGTCTCGGCGGCGTGCACGAAGGCGGTGGATTCGGCCAGGGTCGACTGGGCGTAGGCCGAGGGCAGCTGCGGCAGGTCGCTCATCGTGCGCTCGCGGCGCTCGAAGCGCGGGTGGATCAGCTCGCCGGTCTCGGCGTAGCTGGCGGCCAGGCGCGCCCAGTCCTCGCGGCCGTAGGCGAAGGCCTGGCCCTCGGGGTCCAGATCGCTCCAGTCGGGCTCCTGCGGGGCGGCCACGCCCCGGGCGACCCAGGCGCGGGCCTCGTCGGGCTCGCCGCAGGCGAAGGCGACGCGGGCCATCAGGCCGGCCAGGCGGGCCGTGGGCGCGGCCTCTTCGGGCAGCAGGCGGGCGGCGGCGCGGGCGGCGACGGTGTCGCCGGCGATCAGGGCGCTTTCGACCTTGAGAAGGCGGCTCTCGCGGGCCTCGGGCTTGAGCTGGGCGAGGGCGGAAAGGCGGGCGGCGCGGGCCTTGGGCGTCTCGCTGGTCTTCAGGTCGCGATAGGCCAGCCACAGGGCCGGATGCGGCGCGCCTTTCCAGGCGGCCTCGATCAGGGTTCCGGCCTTGGCGGCCTTGCCGTCGGCGGCCAGCAGGCGGGCGGCCATGACCACGCCGGGGGCGAAGTCGGGCTTCAGCTTCACCGACTGCAGGGCGAAGTCGAGGGCCTGGTCGAGCGCCTTGGGATCGTCGCTGTCCTCCAGGTTCGCCGCCGAGGCGGCCAGCAGCGCGGCGCGGGCGCGTTCGGCCACCAGCGGCGAGACGATCTTGCGTTCCTGGCCGCCTTGGACCAGCTGCAGGGCCGCGGCCCAGTCGCCGGCCTCCAGGCGGGCTTCCAAGAGGGCGCGCCAGGCCCACAGGGCCGAGCGGGCCAGACCATAGGCGGTCTCGGCGTGGCGCAGGGCCAGTTGGCGGTCGCCTTCGGCCAAGGCCAGCTGCATCAGGCCGCGCAGGCCGGCCAGGCGCATCTCGGGAAAGCCCAGCATCGCGTTCCAGGCCTGGCGGGCGGCGACGGTGTCGCCGGCGGCCTCGGCGGCCTGGGCGGCCAGCACACGGACGAGGGCCGGAGCGTCGTCGGTCAGGTCGGCGGCCTTCTGGGCCAGGCGACGGGCTTCGGAACCGTCGCCGGCGGCCACGGCGAGAAAGCCGCGCGACAGGGCCTCGGTCGCCTGCTTGCGGCGGGCTTCGGCGCGGGCGCGGGCGGCGCGGCGGGGGGCCTCGATGATCCACAGCAGGCCGCGCCACAGGGCGGCGGCGGCCAGGGCCAGCAGGAGGGTCAGGAGGGCGGCGGCGGCGGCCGTCATCTCGACCCGCCAGCCCAGCCATTCCAGGCTGGCCGCGCCCGGCTCGCCGGTCAGCGAGACGACGATGACGGCGATGACCGCGATCAGGACGAGGGCGAGGAGGGCGCGGATCATTCGGGCGCTCCGGCCAGCCGGGCGTTGTCCTGGGCGCGCGAGACCTGCATCAGGCCGGCCAGGGCCTCGTCGCGGACGGCGGCGACCAGGCGGTCGATCTCGGCGCGGCGCTCGGCCTCGGCCCGCCAGGCGGCCAGCACGGGACGGGCGCCGGGCGGCAGGGCGTCGAGGGCGCGCAGGGCGCCGGTCAGGTCGCCGGCGTCGAGCCGGGCCTGGGCGCGGGCCAGCAYGGCGTCGGGGCCGTTTCCGGCGGTCGAGCCGACCTGGCGGATGGTGACGACGCGCGAGAGGGCGTGCTGCAGCTTGGCCAGGGCGCCGGCGTCGGGGCCGGGCTCGTGGGCGGCCACCGAGGCGCGGCCGGCCAGGTCGTCGAAGCCGGCGGCCAGGCCCGCGAGCGTGGGCGCGCCCTGGCGGGCCAGGCGTTCCAGCGCGCGCACCTCCGACGACGGCGGCAGAACGCGTTCGAGCGCGGCGACGGCGTCGGCGAAGGGCTCTCCGCCCTGGGCCGCCTGGGCCAGGCTGGCGGCGGCCAGGGCCGCGCCGGCGGCGTCCAGCGTGCGGCGCTGGCCCGATTCGAGCAGGGCGATGCGCGCCTCCAGCCGGTCGACCTCGGCGGAGGGCGAGGGCGCCGGCGGGGCGGCGACCACGC
>NZ_JBFTJR010000030.1:0-57788 GCF_056395525.1 Caulobacter sp. 10L414 | reverse complement strand
CTCTGGGGGAGGTGGCCCGGAGGGCCGGAGGGGGTCAGCGCCGGCGCCGTGATCAACCCGCAAGGTACCTCCCCCCGTGGGGGAGGCGATCGCGTTAGCGATCGGTGGGGGGAGCAACTACGAAACCGGCCACCGCCCCGAAAGCTGAAACCGGCCCCCCACCGGCCTTCGGCCGCCTCCCCCACAAGGGGAGGTTCCAGCCGACTACTCCGCCGCTTCCAGCATCGCCGGCGGCTCGCGGGTTCCGCCGCGCTGGGCGGCCAGCGGCAGGCGGACCTGGGCCATCAGGCCCTCGCCGGTGTTGGACAGGCGGATCTCGCCGCCGTGGGCGCGGACCGTGGTGCGTGAGGTGGCCAGGCCCAGGCCGACGCCCTGCTTGGTCGAGGTGCGGGCCGCCACGCTGCGGTAGAAGGGCGTGAACACGCGGCCCAGCTCGTCCTCGCTCATGCCGGGGCCGCGGTCGCGGATCTCGGTCACGGCTTCGTCGGCGTCGACATAGAGACGCACCCGGGCGCTGTCGCCGTACTTGACGGCGTTGTCGACGAGGTTGGTGAACACCCGCTGCAGGCCCAGCACGTCGATCTCGACCTGCGGCGCGGCGCCGGCTTCGAGCACCACGTCGCCGCCGGTGATCTCGGCGTCGTCGACCACGCATTCGATCAGCGAGCGCAGGTCGACATGCTGGCGGGCGCCGGCCTCGGCGTTCTCGCGCATGAAGGCCAGCACCGAATTGATCATCGCCTCCATCTGGTCGATGTCCTGGCCGATCTCGCGGCGCAGGGCGGGCGAGGCGCGCTCGAGGCGGAAGCGCATGCGGGTCAGCGGCGTGCGCAGGTCGTGCGAAATGGCCCCGATCATCGCCGTGCGGTCGTTGATGAACCGGGTCAGGCGGGCCTGCATCTGGTTGAAAGCCCGCGCGGCGCGGCCGATCTCGGCCGGACCATGGGCGGCCAGCACCGGCGAGGACGGGTCGCGGCCCAGGGCCTCGGCGGCGTCGGCGAAACCGGCCAGCGGCGCGACCAGGCGGCGGGCGAAGAGATAGCCGACCGGCCCGACGATGGCGAACGAGACCAGGAACCACAGCAGCACGCGGCGCTGCCAGCTGTTGGGGAAGCCCTCGGGCTTGGGCTGCAGGGTCACCCAGCGGCCGTCGGCGACGCGCAGGGCGGCCACGAAGTCGCCCTCGATATAGGGCGCGGGCGCCAGGCCGAAGAGGCCGCGGGCGACGGGGGCGGGCAGGGCGCGGCCCTGCGGCTGGGGCTTGGCCTCGGCGACGACCGGCCTGGACGCCGCGGCCGGGGCCGCCAGATGCGGGGCGGCGGCGACCGTCTCGACCACGGGCCGGGCCCGGGGCGTCAGCGTCGGCGGCGCGACGACGGCATGGGTCGTCATCGGCTCGGGCGCGGGCGGCGGCGCGGGGGCCGCGACCGGTTCGGCAGGCTCGGAGACGGCCACGAAGGTCGAGGTGCGGAAGGGCGCGGTGAACAGCGGGTCGGACGACAGCCGCGGCGCCAGGCGCGGGATCGCGCGCGGCGGCCCCGCCATCGCCTGGCCGGCGCCGTCGGGTCGACCCGGCGCGCCCTGGAAGGCCTGGCCGGGCCGTCCCGACGGTCGCGCGTCGCCGATCACGCCGCCCGGCGGACGGTAGTCGGCCCGCGTCGCGCCCTGCGGTCCGCGGCCCGGACGCCAGGTCCCGCCCGACATCGGAACGTTGGGAACGGCGTTGACCGGGAAGCCGACCGAGCCTGGGCCCACCGACGGCCGCACGCCCGGGGCCGGGCGCGGGAACCCGCCGGGGCCGGCCATCGGCTGGGCCTGCGCGTAGGAGGTGAACAGGAAGGTCAGCGGCGAGGGGGCGGCCTCGGCCCGCTGGCGCGCGACGCCGGCGCCGGCGAAAGGCGGCGGGGCGTAGAACAGCAGGCGCACGTCGTCCGGATCGGCGTTCAGCAGCCGCGCCAGATCGGCGCTGGAGCGCTCCGAGGCGACCCAGCCGGGGCTGTTGAGGCTGGGCGGTTCGTCCTCGAGCGTGCGCACCAGCGGGCGGCTGGCGGCGGTGTCGATGGCGGCGCCCTTCAGGCCGGCGGCGATGTCGGCAAGGCTGTGCTGCTCGGGCGGCTTGGGCGGCAGCAGCAGGGTCAGCGCCATGGTCGCCAGCTGGGCCACGACCAGGCTGCCGACCAGCAGGCAGACGATGCGCAGGGCGATCGGCGCGTCGGGGCGGCGCAGCTGGGCGATCAGGCGCTTCATTCGATCACCACCTTGGCGTCCAGCACGTAGCCGACGCCGCGATAGGTCTTGATCAGTTCCTGGTCGCACTGGGCCTCGATCTTGCGGCGCAGGCGGCTGATGTGCAGGTCGACGCCGCGACCGACGGTCTCGGCGGCCTCGCCGCGGATGACGGTCAGCAGGTCTTCGCGCGACACCACCGAGCGGGCGTTGTCGAGCAGCAGCGAAAGAATGGCCAGTTCGCCCCGGGTCAGCAGCAGCAGCATGCCGTTGGGCGCGGTCAGCTGCCGGGCCGACAGGTCCATGCGGAAGCCGGCGAAGGCGTAGGTGTTGCGCTTGGGGTTGCGGCCTTGCGGACCGGCGGCGGCCCTGCGGCGCATCAGGGCTTTGACCCGGGCCAGCAGCTCGCGCGGCGGGATCGGCTTGACCACGTAGTCGTCGGCGCCGAGCTCCAGGCCCAGAATCCTGTCGACGGCCTCGCCCATGGCGCTGAGCATCAGGATCGCCGGGCCGTCCGGACGGGCCAGCTGGCGGCACAGCGACAGGCCGTCCTCGCCGGGCAGGTTGACGTCCAGCACGACGACGTCGACGGCGTGGGCTTCCAGGATCTCGCGGGCGGCGTCGACGGCCCCGGCCTGGCGCACCGCATAGCCTTGCGCGGCCAGATAGGCGGCCATCTCGCGGCGCAGGACGTCGTCGTCCTCCACGAGCAGGACGGTCGCGGTCTCGGTGATCGAGGCGTCGGGGGTCATAGGCTCCCGGTTATGACATGGCGAAAGCGTCCGCGTCCCGGCCGCGGGCAGGGCGAGAGGCCGGCGGCGCGCGTCATGACGTCGCGGCGGCGTCTGGGGCGCGCCTGGGGGCGCGACTGGCGCGGGAGGCGGGCTCAAGGTTCCGCTCCATGGTTGCGGCGCGGACATGCTTCGTCGATTCGAACGGCCGGCGATGGTCGCCGAAAAGTACGGAATCGTTGCGGATCCTGGCCCATGAGCCAGCTTTGCAGGCGTAACACGTCTGCAATTTGTCGCTATGTATCCGCCTTGTATCGTTGGGCGCGGCCCGCGATACGCGGCCACGGACTTGCGGGAGGATCGGCGCGCCCGCTACCACAGGGCGTCGCGCCGACTGCCGGGCGCGGAAGGGCCGAACGCACGCATGAGCGACATCACCATCGTCGATATCGCCAAGCAGGCGGGCGTCTCGATCAAGACGGTGTCGCGCGTCATCAACCGCGAGGAGGGCGTGGGCCCGGCCACCAGGGCGCGGGTCGAGGACCTGATCGAGAAGCTCGGCTATCGGCCCAACGTCTCGGCCCGCTCGCTGTCGAGCCGCCGCAGCTACCTGATCGGCGTCGTCTTCATGCGGGTGGGCGCCTATCACTATGTCGGCGAGGTCCAGGTCGGGGCCATGCGCGCCTGCCGCCGGGCCGGCTATCACATGGTCATCGAGCAGGTCGACGATCCGGGGCAGGCGAGGGGGCCGGGGCTGGAGCAGGCCCTGAAGGCCGGTCGCTTCGACGGCCTCGTCCTGACGCCGCCGGTCTGCGACGACCCGGAGATCCTGGCCATCATCGAGGCCCAGGGGCTGTCCTACGTGCGCGTCGCGCCCGACCGCGACTTCGGCCGCTCGCCCTACGTGTTCATGGACGACCAACAGGCCGCCCACGACATGACCGCCAGGCTCTGGGATCTCGGCCACCGCCGGATCGGCTTCATCGACGGCCCTGCCGATCACGGCTCGGCCCGTCGTCGCCGAGAGGGCTACATGACCGCCATGGCCGAGCGCGGCGCGCGCGTGAAGTCCGAATGGATCGCGCCAGGCGACTTCATGCCGCTGTCGGGGCTGGAGGCCGGAGACCGGCTGCTGGGCCTGCCCGAGCCGCCGACCGCGATCTTCGCCGCCAACGACTCCATGGCCATGGGCGTGATGTCGGCCGCTTCGAAGCGCGGGCTGTCGGTCCCGGGCGACCTTTCGGTGGTCGGGTTCGACGACGGCCCGCTGGCGGAGTCGTCCTGGCCGGGACTGACGACCGTGCACCAGCCGATCGCCGAGATGGCCGAGGCGGCGACCGAAATGCTGATCGAAGGATTCGGCGACCCCCGCTTCCGCAGCCGGACCGCCGCTCGCCAGCTCGACTACCACATCGTCGAGCGTGGATCCTCGGCCTCCCGCTAGCGGTAACTCGCGGACGGGTTGAGGTTTGTATTGCGCGATTTTGCGCACATTGCCGGCATTATGATCCACTGATTTCCGTCTTTGGTAGGTGGAAAATCTAGACAGCGGTGTCTTCTGAAAACGGCATAGACAACGTTGTCGTATCGTGGTGTCAATCTACGACAACGTTGTCGTCATCGGGACATTCCGAGACGGAACGGAGCTCAAACCCCGGGACAAGGGGTGGAGGAAACATCGCCCGACGTCCGCTGCGGCGCCGGGATCCTGGCTGGAACGACGCCTCGGCGCCGTCACCGGTCCGCGCAGGAAAGGGGAACAACATGCGCACCATGCTCTTTACGTCGGCCGCCCTGGCGGTCGTGTGCTTCAACGCGCCCGCAGCCTTCGCCCAGGACGCTCCGGTGGCGCTGGACGAGGTGGTCATCACCGCCCAGCGGCGCAGCGAGAACCTGCAGAAGACGCCGCTGACGGTGTCGGCGGTGACCGGCGACAAGCTGGAAGCCCAGGGGGTCAAGACCGTGGTCGACCTGGCCAGCCAGGTGCCGGCCCTGCAGATCACCTCCAGCGGTTCGGGCGCGGCCCAGGTCTTCCTGCGCGGCATCGGCAGCACCAACACCACCGAGGTCGGCGATCCGGCGGTGGCCTACCACATCGACGGCATCTACCAGGCCCGCTCCACCTCGGTCGGCGCGCTGTTCTACGACATCGACCGGGTGGAAGTGCTGCGCGGCCCGCAGGGCACCCTCTACGGCCGCAACGCCACCGCCGGCGCCATCAACGTCATCACCAAGAAGCCGATGCTGGGCGAGTACGAGGGCGCGGGTTCGATCGAGGTCGGCAACTATAGCGCCGTCACCACCTCGGGCCTGATCAACGTGCCGATCGGCGACACCCTGGCCGTGCGCGCCTCGTTCCAGCAGAGCCGCCATGACGGCTACGTCAACGCCATCAACCAGGGGCCGGGCACCGGCGGCAACGACCGCTACGACCAGGACGACAAGTCGGCCCGCGTGCGGGTGCTGTGGAAGCCCAGCGACAGCTTCTCGCTGATCGTCAACGCCGACTACCTGCACCAGGGCGGCGCGGGCGGCGGCGACGGCACCTACGGCACTACGCGCGTCACCGGCGATCCGTGGACCTGCTACTGCTCGACCAACCTCTATCGCAACAACCGCTTCTTCAGCACCGGCGCCGAGGCCAACTGGGACCTGGGCTTCGCCAACCTGACCTATCTGGTCGGCTACAACTTCTCCAAGCTCGACCGCACCGGCGAGAACGCCAGCACCGGCGCGCCGAACTACTTCCTGGGCAAGGACTACACCTGGTCGCACGAACTGCGCCTGGGCGGCGACACCGGCAAGCTGAAGTGGGTGGTCGGCCTTTATCGCTTCACGGAAGACAACAACGTCGATTTCCGCGTCTTCCTGGCGACCAACTCGTACCTGTCGTTCATCCAGCCCGAGATCACGGCCGAGAGCATCGCCGTCTTCGGCCAGACGACCTACGAGGTCACCGACCGGTTCCGCGTCACCGGCGGCCTGCGCTACACCGAGGACAAGAAGGGCCGGGTGGGCGGCACCTACCTGACCAACTCGGCGGGCGCGATCGTCTCGACCGTGGTGGCCAACGTCGCCGACGCCAAGTGGGACGCCACCAACTGGAAGCTGGGCGCCGACTTCGACCTGACCTCGACCTCGATGCTCTATGCCAACGTCGCCACCGGCTACAAGGCGGGCGGCTACTACGACGGCATCGCCGACAACGTCTACGCGCCGGAGAAGATCACCTCCTACGAAGCCGGGGTGAAGAACCGCTTCCTCGACAACCGCCTGCAGGTGAACGCCACCGCGTTCCTCTACGACTATCGCGACTTCCAGGTCAGCGCCCTGGGCACCATCGGCGGCCAGGACGCCACGGTCACCCTGAACGCCGACAAGGCCAAGATCTACGGCCTGGAGTTCGAGACCAACCTGGCGCTCACCGAGCATGACCGGATCGACGCGACCCTGGGCTGGCTGCACGCCGAGTACACCGACTTCGTGCTGCCGCGCGGGGACTCGTTCTCGAACAACAACGCCAACGCCACGGTGGCGGCCTGCTACACCGCCAACTACGCGACGGCGGCTCCGCGCTCGACCGACTTCTCGGGCTGCCGCATGGCCCGCACGCCCGAGTGGACCTTCAACCTCGGCTACCAGCACATCTGGGAGCCCAGCTTCGGCGGCACCCTCACGGGGCGGATCCAGACCCACTACGAGACCAGCAAGAACCTCGAGTACCACGGCTTCGCCGAGAACAAGGAAGGCGCCTTCACCAAGACGGACGTCAGCCTGACCTACGCCAGCCCCGACGACCGCTGGACCCTGCAGGGCTACGTCCGCAACCTCGAGGACGACGACGTGCGCACCGCCTCGGCGCCGAACTCGACCACGGGTCTGGCCACCAACGGCGCCGGCGAGTTCTACGCGCCGCCGCGCACCTACGGCCTGCGCCTCGGCGTGACTTTCTAACCTCCTCACTCCCCCTCGCGCCCGGCGGACCCTGCCCGTCGGGCGCGCCTTTCTTTTTCGAGTAGATACGAGAGTTTAGCCGATGATCCTCACCCGACGCCTTCTGCTCCTGGCCGCTTCGGTCGCGGTCCTCGGCGGCGCGGCCCAGGCGGCGCCCAAGCAGCCCGAACTGGGCGTGCGCGAGGGCAAGACGATCACCGTCGACGGCCTGAAGTTCCGCGACCTCGACCGCGACGGAAAGCTTTCGCCCTACGAGGACTGGCGCCTTTCCCCCGAGGTCCGCGCCGCCGACCTGACCGGCCGCATGACGCTGGACGAGAAGGCTGGCCAGATGATGCACGGCACCCTGCCGGCGACCGGCCCGATGGGCGTGGCCGGCATCGGCTCGGGTTACGACATGGCCAAGGCCGCGCCCCTGGTCGTGGACCGTCACGTCACCACCTTCATCACCCGCCTGGCCGGGGCGCCGAGCTTCCTGGCGGAGCAGAACAACACCATCCAGGCGATCGCCGAGAAGAGCCGCCTGGGCGTGCCCGCGACGATCAGCACCGATCCGCGCCACCACTTCCAGTTCACGGCCGGCGCCAGCGTCGCCCCCGGCGGCTTCTCGCAATGGCCCGAGGCGCCTGGCCTGGCCGCCATCGGCGATGCAGCCCTGACCAAGCGCTTCGGCGACATCGCCCGGCAAGAGTACCGCGCCGTCGGCATCCACCAGGCGCTGTCGCCGATGGCCGACCTGTCGACCGAGCCGCGCTGGTCGCGCACCAACGGCACCTTCGGCGAGGACGCCGATCTCGTCGGCAAGATGACCAAGGCCTACGTCCAGGGCTTCCAGGGCGGCGACAAGGGCCTGGCGACCGGCGGCGTCTCGGCCGTGGTCAAGCACTGGGTCGGCTACGGCGCCTCGGCCAAAGGCTTCGACGGCCACAACAGCTACGGCCGCTACGCCGTCTTCCCGAAGGGCCAGTTCGACCTGCACGTCAAACCGTTCGACGAGGCCTTCGCGGCCGGCGTCGTCGGGGTGATGCCCACCTACGCCATCCTGCAGGACGTGGCCCTGGAAGGTCAGCCGCTGGAACCGGTGGCCGCCGGCTTCTCCAAGCAGCTGCTGACCGACCTGCTGCGGAACAAGCACGGCTTCAAGGGCGTCGTGCTGTCGGACTGGGCCATCACCAACGACTGCGGCGATACTTGCCGCAACGGCTTCCCGGCCGGCGTGACGCCCAGCTTCGAGGGCTTCTCCACCGCCTGGGGCGTCGAGGATCTGGCCAAGGTCGACCGTTACGCCAAGGGCGTGAACGCAGGCCTGGACCAGTTCGGCGGCGTCGAGGACACGGCCGAGCTGGTGGCCGCGGTGAAGGCCGGCAAGATCACCGAGACCCGCATCGACGAGTCCGTGAAGCGCATCCTGCTGGTCAAGTTCGAGCAGGGCCTGTTCGAGAACCCCTATGTCGACCCCAAGGCCGCCGACGCCATCGCCGGCGCCAAGGCCTTCGTCGCCGAGGGCAGGGCGGCCCAGAGCGCGGCGCTGACGCTGCTGGAGAACAAGAACGGCCTGCTGCCGCTGAAGGCCGCCGGCCGCAAGGTCTGGCTCGAGGGCGTCTCGCCTGATGTCGCCAAGGCCTACGGCCTGACGCCGGTGACGGATCTGGCCCAGGCGGACCTGGCCATCATCCGCGTCGAGACCCCGTTCGAAACCCTGCACCCGAACTACACCTTCGGGGTGCGCCAGCACGAGGGCGACCTGTCGTTCAAGGACGGCGCGGCCGACTACGAGGCCATCAAGGCCGCCTCGGCCAAGGTTCCGACCATCGTCAGCGTCTATCTCGACCGCCCGGCGATCCTGACCAACGTCCGCGACAAGGCCGCGGCCCTGGTCGGCGACTTCGGCTCCAGCGACGAAGCGCTGCTTGATGCGTTGACCGGAAAGGCCAAGGCGCGCGGCAAGCTTCCGTTCGAGCTGCCCTCGTCGATGGCCGCGGTCGAACAACAGGCGGAAGACGCCCCGCACGACAGCGAAAAGCCGCTCTACCCGATCCACTACGGCCTGACCTACTGAGGGGACCGACACCATGATCCGCATGACGACCGCCGCCAGCATCGCGGCCCTCTCGCTGGCCGCCGGCGCGGCCCAGGCCCAGACCGCCCAGCCGTGGATGAACACCAAGCTCTCGCCCGACGAGCGCGCGGCCCTGCTGGAAAAGGAGATGACCCTCGACGAGCGCATCGGCCTGGTCCACGGCCCGATGTCGATGCCGATCTTCGGCATCAAGAAGCCCGACGGGGCCATCGGCTCGGCCGGCTACATCCCTGGCATCCCGCGCCTGGGCGTGCCGGCCCTGGAGGAAAGCGACGCCAGCCTCGGCGTCACCAACCCGCTGGGCGTGCGACCGGGCGACGGCGCCACGGCCCTGGCGTCCGGCCTGTCGCTGGCGGCGACCTTCAACACCAAGCTGGCCTATGACGGCGGCGCGGTGGTCGGCCGCGAAGCTCGTGCGAAAGGCTTCAACGTCCAGCTGGCCGGCGGCGTGAACCTGGCCCGCGACCCGCGCAACGGCCGCAATTTCGAGTATCTGGGCGAGGACCCGTGGCTGGCGGCCAACCTTGTGGCCGCCCAGATCAACGGCATCCAGGCCCAGGGCATCGTCTCGACCATCAAGCACTTCTCGCTGAACGGTCAGGAGACCAGCCGCCACTTCGCCAACTCGGTGATCGACGAGGCCGCGCACCGCGAAAGCGACCTGCTGGCTTTCCAGATCGCCATCGAAAAGAGCCAGCCGGGCTCGGTGATGTGCGCCTACAACCTGGTCAACGGCGACTACAGCTGCGGCAACCCCCACCTGCTCAACGACGTGCTGAAGGGCGACTGGGGCTACAAGGGCTGGGTGATGTCGGACTGGGGCGCGGTCCACGCCACCGACTACATCGTCAAGGGCCTGGATCAGCAGTCGGGCGAGCAGCTGGACGCCAAAATCTGGTTCGGCGAGCCGCTGAAGGCCGCCGTCGAGAAGGGCGAGATCCCGGCCGCGCGCCTGTCGGACGCCACGCGCCGCATCCTGCGCTCGATGTTCGCCGCCGGCCTGTTCGACAAGCCGGTGACCCCGGGCGGCGCCATCGACTACGACGCCAACGCCGAGGTCGCCCGTGCGGCGTCGTCGGAAGGCATCGTACTGCTGAAGAACCGCGAAGGCCTGCTGCCGCTGGCGAAGTCCGCGAAGACCATCGCCGTGATCGGCGGCCACGCCGACGCCGGCGTGCTGTCGGGTGGCGGCTCCTCGCAGGTGGTGCCGCCGGGCGGCGCCAAGCGGGTCGTGCCGCTGGGCGGCGAGGGCATGATGGGCGCCTTCCGCAGCCAGTACTTCAACGGCTCCTCGCCGCTGGCCGCCATCCGCAAGGCCGCGCCGGAGGCCAAGGTCACCTTCGACGACGGCCGTTACGTCGCTTCGGCCGTCGCTGCCGCCAAGGCCGCCGACGTGGTGGTGGTGATGGGCAACCAGTGGATGGGCGAAGGCGAGGACGCCTTCGACCTGTCGCTGCCCAACGGCCAGGACGAACTGATCGCCGCGGTGGTCGCCGCCAACCCCAACGCCATCGTCGTACTGCAGACCGGCGGCCCGGTCTCCATGCCCTGGCTGAACCAGGCCGGCGCGGTGGTCGAGGCCTGGTACGGCGGCGCCAAGGGCGGCGAGGCGATCGCCGACGTGCTGTTCGGCGCGGTCAATCCGTCGGGCCGCCTGCCGGTGACCTTCCCGGCGTCGCTGTCGCAGTACCCGCGCGAGGCGTTACCGGGCCGCGGCGTGCCGGAGAAGACCCGTTTCGACGTCAACTACACCGAGGGCTCGGACGTCGGCTATCGCCGCTTCGCCGCCACCGGCGACAAGCCCCTGTTCCCGTTCGGCTATGGCCTGTCCTACACCTCGTTCGCCTATTCGAACCTGAAGGTCGAAGGCGGACAGTCGGTCACGGTCAGCTTCGACGTCGCCAATACCGGCAAGGTCGAGGGCAAGGACGCCCCGCAGGTCTATCTGACCGGCGCGGCCGGCAAGCCGTTGCAGCGCCTGATCGGCTTCGACAAGGTGGCGCTGAAGCCGGGCGAGAGCCGCCGCGTGACCCTGACCGCCGATCCGCGCCTGCTGGCCAGCTTCGACGCCAAGGGCCGTCGCTGGGTCGTCACGGGCGGCGACTATCAGGTGGCGGTTGGCGCCTCGGCTACGGACCTGACCCTGAAGGGCGGGGCCAAGGTCAAGGCCCGGACGCTGAAGCCGTAAGGGAAGGGCATGGCGATGAGATCTTCAGGGAAGTCCCTGGTTTCGGGCCTCGCCTTGGCGCTGGCCATGGGCCTGCCGGCCCTGGCCGCCGGTCCGGTGGTCAAGACCGCCAACGGTCCCGTCGAGGGCGTCGAGAGCGGAACGGTGGCGGCGTTCAAGGGCGTGCCCTTCGCCGCCCCGCCCGTCGGCCCGCTGCGCTGGCGCGCGCCCCAGGCCCCCGCGGCCTGGACCGCCGTCCGCTCGGCCGCCGAATACGGCCCCGACTGCGCGCAGAACCCGTTCCCGGGCGACGCCGCGCCCCTGGGCGTCAAGCCGGCCGAGGACTGCCTCTATGTAAACGTCTGGACGCCGAAGGACGCCATCAAGGCCAAGGCGAAGAAGCCGGTGATGGTCTGGATCTACGGCGGCGGTTTCGTCAACGGCGGCTCCTCGCCGTCGGTCTATGCCGGCGACCGCTTTGCCCGAGACGGCGTGGTGCTGGTCAGCTTCAACTACCGGGTCGGACGTTTCGGCTTCTTCGCTCACCCGGCGCTGTCGGCCGAAAACGCGGACGGCGGCATACTGGGCAACTACGCCTTCATGGACCAGATCGCGGCCCTGAAGTGGGTGCAGGCCAATATCGAGGCTTTCGGCGGCGATCCTGACAACGTGACGATCTTCGGGGAGTCGGCCGGCGGCATGTCGGTCAACGCCCTGCTGACCACGCCCCTGGCGCAGGGCCTGTTCCACAAGGCCATCATCCAGTCGGGCGGCGGCCGGCCGCGCCTTCTGCCGTCGCTGCCGATCAAGGCCGCGCCCGGCGAGCGCTCGGCCGAGAGCGTCGGCGTCGCCTTCGCCGCCACGGCCGGCGTGACCGGGGAGGGGCCCGAGGCCCTGGCCGCCCTGCGCGCCCTGCCGGCCGACACGGTGGTCGACGGCCTGAACATGGCCACCTCCGGCGTTCCCACCTGGAACGGCGGGCCGATGGTCGACGGCAGGATCGTCACCAAGCCGGTGCTCGACGCCTTCGCCGCGGGCGAATGGACCAGGGTGCCGGTGATGGTCGGGGCCACCGGCGCCGACGGCTTCTTCTTCGGCGGGACCCGCGACCAGGTCTTCGCGCCGTTCGGCGAGCGGCGGGCCGAGGCCGAGGCGCTCTACGATCCCACCGGCGATGGCGACATCAAGGTCTATGGCTGGAAGGCCGCCGGCGACCGGATGTTCATCGAGCCCGCGCGGGAAGTCGCTCGCACGCTGGCCGCCCAAGGCGCGCCGGTATGGTCGTTCCGCTTCTCCTACGTGGCCGAAAGCCAGCGCAAGGAGTGGTGGAGCGCCCCGCACGCCACCGAGATCCCGTTCGTGTTCGACACGGTCGACGCCCGCTATGGCGCGGCCCTGACCCCGGCTGACGCCGCCGCCGCCAAGGCCGCCCACGCCTACTGGATCGCGTTCGCGACCAACGGGACGCCGGCACCGGCCGGCCAGCCGGCCTGGCCGAAGTACGATGCCGCCGGTGATGCGATCATCGACTTCACCAATGACGGGGTGCAGACCGGGGCGGATCCGCTGAAGGCGCGGCTGGATCTGGTCCAGGCCACGACCCCAAAGCCGGCGGGGCGGTGACGTGGCCGTCCGGCTGGCGCACGCGGTGATCGATCGCGACACCTTCCAGGCCCTGCGCCGCGCCTTGCCGGCCGCCACCAAGGCCTGCCTGCAGGAGACCTTCGGCATCAGCGAGACCACCTGGGTCAAGCTGCGCGACGGCCGCCCGGTCAAGCAGGCGACGCTGGAGCGGCTGCTGGAGCGCTATAGCCGGATGTGCGGAGAGATGGGGCGAAGGGCGGCGTAGGTCGACCCGGGCCACCTCTCCCATAGGGAGAGGGAGGGGCCCAGGCGAAGCCTGGGAGGGTGAGGGGTTAGGGACTTCGGCCGATTGCCCTGAATTGGTTTGCTAGGATTAGGGGAGGGGACCGCCATCGGCGTAACCCCTCACCCTCCCACGCCTGCGGCGCGGGCCCCTCCCTCTCCCTATGGGAGAGGTGTGATTGAGGGCAGCCCGTCCATGATGGCCGTGAGCGCCAGCACCGTCTGGCCTTCCATGGCGCTGTGGCCGGCGTCGGTCTTGACGTAGCTGGCCGGCGGGGCGCCGATCTTGTCCAGGGCCGCGACCAGGCGCGAGGCCTGCGACAGCGGGCAGACCTGGTCGAAGCGGCCGTGGACGATGTGGATGTCCAGGCCCTTCAGCTTGTCGACGTTGTCGACGATGTAGTCCAGCTCGAGGAACAGGCCGTTGGCGAAGAAGTGGGCCTCGATCTGGGCGAAGCACAAGGCGAAGTCGGCCTCGCCGAACTTTCCGGCGTCGGCGTTGTCGGGGATCATGTTCGAGATCGTGCCTTCCCAGACCGACCAGGCCACGGCCGCTTCCAGTTGGCGCTGACGCTCGGCTTCGCTGGTCGGGACCATGTCGAAGATCTTCTTGTAGGCGCCCATGATGTTGCCGCGCTCTTCGGCCGGGATCACCTCGACGAAGGCCTTCCACTCGTCGGGATAGGCGATGTAGGCGCCCGGCTCGGTCAGGGCGTAGGGGGTGTTGGTGAAGGCCGCCGCATTGCCCTGGTACATGTAGAGCAGGTCTTCGGTCGCGCCGAGGAAGATGCCGCGCAGGATCAGCGAGGCCACCTTGTCTGCGTGGCGGATGGCGTAGGTCAGCGCCAGGGTGCTGCCCCAGCTGCCGCCGAACACGTGCATGCGGCCGGTGATCCCCAGGGCGTGGCGCAGCCTGTTGATGTCGTCGACCAGATGGTCGGTGGTGTTGTTGGTCAGCGCGACCTGCGGGCCGGCGGAGGCGACCGTCGGCTCGCTCTTTCCGCAGCCGCGCTGGTCGAACAGGATCACACGATAGCGCTTGGGATCGAAGAAGCGGGCCATCGGCGGGGCGCAGGCTCCGCCCGGGCCGCCGTGCAGGAACATCACCGGCTCGCCGTCGGGGTTGCCGTATTCTTCCCAATAGAGCTTGTGGTCGGGCGCGGCGTCGACCTGCAGCAGGCCGCTCTTGTTGGCGACCGGCTGATCGTACTTCCATTCACCAGTGACCTTGCTGGTGGTCCGCAACCGCGAGAAATTCATAACTCGACCTTTCGTGAGGCTGTTCGCCCGTGCCGTTTAGATGCGCTCGTCACTGGCGACCGCAAGTCAAAATCGGCGGCTCTCGACAGGATCGGGGCGTCCGCGTACCCCGTCGCTTCGCCCTAGTCCGAAAGGAGGGACCATGGCCAATCCCTTCTCGCTGCTGGCGCCGGCGCTGATCCCGTCCTGGAACTTCTTCGACGTCATCGCCGCCTCGCCGCGCGTCGAGTACGCCCTGGCCGACACCCGCGAGGCGACGCTGGAAGACTGGACCGAGTTTCGGCCGCGTCCGCAACGCCTGTCGCCGGCGGTCATGCTGGGCCGCCTGTTCTGGAACCCGCGCTGGAACGAGAGCCTCTATCTGGTCAGCTGCGCCGAGCGGCTGGTCGAAGAGCCGACCGCTCACGCCGAGAACGAGATCTTTCGCCGGATCGCGGCCGATCTTGCCGGCTGCCCCGACGCACGGGTCTGGCTGTCGTTCCGGCTGCAGTTCGTCGACCCCGCAGGCGAGCGCGAAGTGCTCTACCAGGCCGCGCCGCGGCGGCTGGCGGACATCGACGTCCGATGAGCTTCGACCACGCCCTGCGCCTGACCGAGGTGCTGCTGGCCCTGGCGCTGATCCAGCAGAGCCTGGAGCACCTGCGGGTCTTTCGTCGCGAGCGGCTGCTGTTCGGCGCGCGCATCCTGCTGTGTGGGCTGGTCGTTGCGGGCGCAGCCTCGCCCTGGCCGCTGGTCGCCCTGGCGGGCCTGTCGCTGCTGATCCTCCAGCGCTTCCAGGGGCCCTACAACGGCGGCAGCGACCGGCTGGGTCTGCTGGCCCTGTGGTGCGTGACCCTGGCGCGCACGCTGCCGGTCGAGGCCTGGCGCGAACTGGCCTTCGGCTATCTCGGCGTGCAGCTGATGCTGTCCTACTTCATCTCCGGCTGGGTGAAGATCGTGAACCCCGGCTGGCGCAAGGGCGTGGCTCTGCGCCAGGTGTTCGCCTTCTCGGCCTATCCGGTGGCCGAGAGCCTGCGCGGCTGGGCCGACCGGCCGCGCCTGCTGCTGGCCATGTCGTGGGCGGTGATGCTGTTCGAGCTGGCCTTTCCGCTGACATTGCTGTCGCCGCCGTCGCTGATGGTCGGCCTGGCGGTCGCGGCGACCTTCCACCTGGCTAACGCCTGCCTGTTCGGCCTCAACCGCTTCTTCTGGACCTGGATGGCGGCCTATCCGGCCATCGTCTGGCTGCAGCAGCGCCTGTTCTAGCCCCAGGCGGGGAAGACCACGCAGGTTGGACGGTCGACGGCGATGACCTGGTCGGTGGCGCCCAGGCGGCCGGAGGCCGTGTTTCGCGCCAGAACCGTCACCGCGCCCGAGCCCTGGTTGGCCGCCAGCAGCCAGCGGCCTGTCGGGTCGAGTGAGAAGCTCCAGGGCGTCTTGCCGCCAGTGGCGATGCGCTGGATTTCCTGCAGCGTTCCTTTGGCCTCATCCACCGCATAGACGACGATGACGTGCTCCACGCGGATCGAGGCGTAGACGAAGCGCCCGTCGTGGCTGACAGCCACCTCGGCGCCGTTGATCGGCGGCTCTCCACCCGCCCGCAGGGTCTGCAGCAGCTCCAGCCGGCCGCCCCGCAGGCGATAGGCGCGCATCTCCGGCACGATCTCGCTGAGCAGGTAGAGGTAGCGGCCGGTCGGATGCAGCGCCATGTGACGGGGCCCCGTTCCCGGCGGCAGTGCGACGGACGCTTCGCCGGGCGGGCCCAACGTCCTCGTCGCCGCATCGTAGGGATGCACGAAGACCCGATCGGCGCCGAGATCGGCGACCAGGGCCTGGCGCCCCGTCGGATCGACTATCACCGCATGGGCGTGCGGTCCTTGCTGCTGCGGCGAGGGGCCAGAGCCCGTGTTGGCCTGCACCGAGGCCGGCGGCTCCAGCCCGCCGTCGGCGCGGACGGGCAGGGCGGCGACATGGCCCGTGCCGTAGTGAGCGACCAAAAGCCCGCCGGCCCTGTCGTCCAGCGACATATGCGCCGGACCGCCGCCGCCCGAGGCGACCGTCGAGATCACGGTCAGGGCGCCCGTCGCCCGATCGGCCTTCAGCGCGTGGACCTTGCCCTGTTCGCCGGGGCCATAGCCGGTCTCGCTTAGAGCGTAGAGCACGGGCAAGGAGGGATGAGCGACCAGCCAGGTAGGGCGCTCCAGCGTCGCCACAACGCCGATGGGGGTGAGCGTGCCCCTGGGCGCGTTCAGCCGGGCGGCGAAGATGCCCTGGCCGTCCTTGTCCGCTTGGCCGCCGACGTAGACGAGCTGCTCGTCCCGCGACGCCGCCTGCGCCGCTTGGTGCGCCATCAGGCCCAGCGCGCCGGCGGCGACCGCGCGGCGGGTGGGCGAGCCGTGTCTGGAATCGGTCATCGGCGTCTCCTCCGCCCACGCTTGTCAGGCTTTGGAAGGGGCGTCGATAAGACCACTCGGGTTTCTTCTCCGAAGAAAATCGCGGCGGGTTTGACGGAAGTTTCGCGCCCGTGCATCGCTCCCTCCAGAACAACTCGACCAGAGTGGGTGGGACGGAAACGGTGTCGGAGGGGCGTGCGCGCGTCGTGGCTTGGATCGGGCGGGAAATCCTGCCCCACGAAGCCGACCTGCGCGCCTGGCTGCGGCGGGCCTTCGCCACGGCCGGCGACGTCGACGACATCGTGCAGGAGACCTACTGCCGGCTGGCGGGCCTGTCCCACGTCGACCACATCGGCGAGCCGCGGGCCTATCTGTTCCAGGCCGCCCGCAGCGTCGCGCTGGAGCAGCTGCGGCGGGCCCGGGTGGTGCGGATCGACACGGTGACGGAAATCGACGCGCTGAACGTCGAACTGGACGAGCCTTCGCCCGAGCGCATCGCCGGCGGGCGGCGCGAACTGGAGCGGGTGCGGCGGCTGATCGCCGCCTTGCCCGACCGCTGCCGCCGGATCTTCGAGATGCGCAAGATCGAGGGCCTGCCGCAACGCGAGATCGCCCGCCGCATGGGCGTGACCGAGAATGTGGTCGAGAACGAATCCGTGAGGGGGCTGCGCGCCATCCTCGCCGCCCTCGCCGAGGGTGAAACCGAAGGAACCGCGGCCGCGAGGAGGCCGAGTACGCATGACCGAACGCGAAAGCGCCGCTGACATCGAGGCGGCCGCCGCCCGATGGGTGGTGCGCGCCGATCGCGAAGATCTGGACCAGGCCGAACTGGAGGCCTGGCTGGCCGGCGACACGCGCCGCCAGGGCGCCTTCGTGCGCGCCCAGGCGGCCTGGGGCCTGCTCGATCGCGGTCGCGCGCTCGGTGGTGAAGAGGCCGCGGACAAGACCAAGCCGCGCGTCGATCGCCGGGGGCTGCTGGCCGGACTGGGCGCGGCCGCGGCGGCCTGCGTCGCGGTGGTGGCGACCCCGCGCCTGCTGGCCGCCCGCTACGGCACGGCCGTGGGCGAGATCCGCCGGGTGCCGCTGGCCGACGGCTCGCTGGCCGCCATCAACACCGACACCGCGCTGGAGGTGGCGATGAAGCCGCGCAAGCGCGAGGTGCGGCTCGACCGGGGCGAGGCCTGGTTCCAGGTCGCCAAGGACGTCCAGCGGCCGTTCGTGGTCGAAAGCGGTCCTGTGCGGGTGAGGGCGGTCGGGACCGCCTTCTCGGTGCGCCGCCGCGACGGCGGCTGCGAGGTGCTGGTCACCGAGGGCGTGGTCGAGGTCTGGTCGGAGGGCGCGGGCGAGGAGCCCCGGCGAGTGACGGCCGGCGAGCGGGTCTTTGCTTCCGACAGCGCCGGGGCGGCTCGTCCGGTGCCTGCGTCGCTGGAGATCACCCGCGAACTGGCCTGGCGCGAGGGCCAGATCGTGCTCGACGGCGAGGCCTTCGGCGCGGCCGCCGAGGAGTTCAACCGCTACAACGCCCGCAAGATCGTCATCGCCGATCCGGCCCTGGCCGAGCAGAAGCTGGTCGGCTGGTTCCGCACCAACGAGCCCGAAAGCTTCGCTCGCGCCGCCGCTGCCAGCTTCGGCGCGCGGGTGACGGTGCGCGGCGACGCCATCCTCGTCCAGTCGACCGCGCCCCTGGCGGAGTAGGGGTTTGGCCGTCCACGGATGGACGGCCTCTGAAAAATATTCGCAGCGTCGTGACGGAAACCGGTTTCCCGCCCATCGCTCAAGACAGGCGCTCCCAGAAGCGCCGTGCGAAACAAACAATAGGGAGGGCGCGGAATGGGTTATCCGCGAGACGTCTACGGAAAATCGGCCCTGATGCTGGCGGCGGGCGCCGCCGCGGTCCTGGCCAGCAGCCAGGCCCAGGCCCAGACGCGCAAGTTCGACGTGCCGGCCCAGGCGGCCGCCACCGGCATTCCCCAGTTCGGCAAGCAGGCCGACCTGCAGATCCTGGCCCCGCAGGCGGCCGTCCAGGGCAAGCGGGTCAACGCCGTGCGCGGGACCTACACCGTCTCCGAAGGCCTTTCGCGCCTGCTCGACGGCGCCAACCTGACCGTGGTCTCAAACGATGGCCGCACCGCCGTGCTGGGCCAGAAGGGCTCGGTGCAACTGGCTTCGACCGCCGTCGTGGCCATTCCGCAGCAGTCATCCGCGCCGATCGGCGACACCATCGAGGAGCCCGCCGCCGTCGAGGAGGTGGTCGTCACCGGCTTCCGCGCCAGCCTGGGCAGCGCGCTGAACATCAAGAAGCGCACCAGCGGCGTCGTCGACGTCATCAAGGCCGAGGACATCGCCGACTTCCCCGACGCCAACCTCGCCGAGTCCATCCAGCGCGTGCCAGGCGTCTCGATCGCCCGCGACGCCGGCGAAGGCCGCCAGATCACGGTGCGGGGCCTGGGTCCGCAGTTCACCCGCGTGCGCATCAACGGCGTCGAGGGCCAGAGCACGGCCAGCGGCACCGACAGCTCGGGCGGCGCCAACCGCAACCGCTCGTTCGACTTCAACGTCTTCGCCTCGGAGCTCTTCAACAGCATCACCGTGCGCAAGACCGCCTCGGCCTCGACCGAAGAGGGCTCGTTGGGCGCGACGGTCGACCTGCAGACCGGCCGGCCGTTCGACTACAAGGGCGCAACCCTCGTGGTCTCGGCCCAGCAGGGCTACAACGACCTGTCGGAAAGCTGGGACCCGCGCTTTGCCCTGCTGGCTTCCAACACCTGGGCCGACGGCAAGCTCGGCGCCCTGGTCTCGGTGGCCTACACCGAACGCAACCTGCTGGAAGAGGGCCACGGCTCCGGCGGCTGGCTGAACGGCACGGAGGTCGGTGGCTACAGCCCGGCCTCGACCTTCACCCAGGCCAGTTCGGCCAGCGTGTTCACCCCGCGCTTCCCGCGCTACGGCCGCCTGACCCACGACCAGAAGCGTCTCGGGGTCACCACCTCGCTGCAGTTCCGGCCCGACGAGAAGACCCTGGTCACGGCCGACTTCCTCTATTCCGACTTCAAGGCCACCCGCACCGAGAACTGGCTGGAAGCCCTGTCCTTCGCGCGCAACGCCGCCCAGGGCGGCCGGCCCGAGATCATCGTCCGCGACGGCGTCGTCAATTCCAAGGGCGACATGGTCTACGGCCTGTTCGACGACGTCGACGTCGAGAGCGAGACCCGCTTCGACAAGCTCGACACCAAGTACACCCAAGGCACCTTCACGGTCGAACACCGCTTCTCCGACCGCTTCAAGGTGACGGGCCTGGTCGGCTTCTCGAAGTCGGACTTTGACAACCCGATCCAGACGACGGTGATCCTCAACCGCGAGAACGCCGACGGCTTCTCGTACGACTACCGTAACAACGCCAAGCTGCCGGCGATGAACTTCGGCTTCGATGTGACCGACCCGCTGGCCTACAACTTCGGCGCCGCGCGCTCGGAAATCCGCCTGCGGCCGCAGGGCGTGACMAACACCATCCAGACCGCCCAGCTCGACGGCGACTACGAGCTTTCCGACACCTTCCGCCTGAAGGCCGGGGTGAACCTCAAGAAGTACGAGTTCGACTCCTGGGCCCTGGCGCGGGTCAACGAGTCCGTCGTGCCGACCCTGCCGGCCGGCGTCACGCTGTCGAGCCTGACCAAGTTGGTCAGCGGCTTTGGCAAGAACCTCGGCGGTTCGGGCTATCCCACCAGCTGGGCCGCTCCCGACCTCGACGCCTTCGCCAAGCTGTTCAACATCTACAGCGGCACGGGCCTGTTCGAGCTGTCGGGCGCCAGCAACTCGGCCGCCCGGGGCAACATCCGCAGCGTCGAGGAGAAGGACACCGCCGCCTACGTGCAACTGGACTTCAACTCCGATCGCTTCGCCTGGCCGATCCGCGGGGACGTCGGCGTGCGCTACGTCAAGACCGAGCAGAGTTCGACCGGCTACCAGCTGGTCGCCGGCGCGGCCCAGCAGGCCACGGTCGATCGCGACTACGAGGACGTGCTGCCGGCCCTGAACCTGACCGCCGAGGTCACCCCCGACTTCCTGCTGCGCTTCGGCGCGGCCAAGGTCATGACCCGTCCCAACCTCGGCAGCCTGACGCCGGGCGGCAGCCTCAGCGTGGTGGGCGTGTTCAGCGTCAGTTCGGGCAACCCGTATCTCGATCCGATCCGGGCCACGACCTACGACCTGTCGGCCGAATGGTACTTCGCCAAGGACGCCCTGTTGTCGGTCGGCCTGTTCTACAAGGACATCGACAGCTACATCCAGACGCAGCGGATCTCGCAGACCTTCGCCGCCTCGGGCCTGCCGACCAGCCTACTCGACGGCCTGGCCGGCGTGTCGGCCAACGACACCTTCCTGTTCAGCAAGCCGGTCAACACCGAGGGCGGGCCGCTGAAGGGGATCGAGATCAGCTACCAGCAGCCGTTCAGCTTCCTGCCGGGCCCGCTGCGCCATACGGGCGCGATCTTCAACGTCACGATCGTCGACTCCAAGATCGACTACATCTCGTCGCGCTCGGCCACCGGCTTCGTGCAGAACGACCTGGTGGGCCTGTCGAAGAACGCCTTCAACGCCACCCTCTACTACGAGGATAGCAAGTTCAGCGCCCGCGTCTCCGGCGCCTATCGCGACAAGTACCTGACCGCCGTGCCCAGCGGCACGTCGACCAACGACATCGACGGGGTGCGCGACACCTTCACCGTCGACGCCTCGGCCTCGTACCAGATCAACAAGCGCCTGAAGGTCACCTTCGAGGGGCTGAACCTGACCGACGCCTTCAACGAGCAGTACACCGACAGCATGCGCGACAGCATCTACGTCTATTCGCACACCGGCCGGCAGTACAACTTCGGCCTGAGGTACTCCTTCTAGGCTGGACCGGACCTTCCTCCTCCCAGGGGAATGTTGGGCGCCGGCCGTCCCTCCCGGCCGGCGCCCGCTCTTTTTCTTTCGAGGCTTCGATGACGATGGTTTCGCGACGGGCCGTGGCGGCCGGGCTCCTGCTGCTTCCTGGCGTCGCCTCGGCCGCGCCGCGCTACGACGCCGTGCTCAAGCGCCCGAACGACCCGCGCCGGTTTTCGGTCCCGACCTACGAGAGGCTGTCGGCCGCCGTGGCCGCCGCGCCGGCCAATGGGACGCGGCCCTTCCGCATCCTGGTGACCAAGGGCGCCTTCGACGAGCAGGTCGTCATCGACAAGCCGTTCGTGCACCTGGTCGGTGAAAGCCGCACGGGCTCGATCATCACCCACCTGGCGGCCTCGGGCCTGACCGCGCCGGACGGCAAGCGCTGGGGCACGTTCCGCACGCCGACCCTGTTCGTCCGCGCGCCGGACTTCTCGGCCAGCAACCTGACCATCCGCAACGCCTTCGACGGCCTGGCCGAGATGAGCAAGCCCGGCGGCCTACATTCGCACGACGGCGGCGGCCCGCAGGCCGTGGCCCTGATGCTCGACAAGGGCAGCGACCGCGCGCGGTTCAGGCAGGTCGACATTCTCAGCTACCAGGACACGCTGTTTCCCGACGCGGGGCGCAGCCTGTTCGAGCGCTGCCTGATCGCCGGCAGCTACGACTTCATCTTCGGAGCGGGCAGGGCGTTTTTCCGGGAATGCGAGATCCGCTCGCTGCCGCGCCCGGTCGACCCTGTCGACGGCTACGTGGTCGCGCCCAGCACCCCGATCGACCAGCCGTTCGGCTTCGTCTTCAAGGACTGCCGCCTGACCAAGGCGCCGGGCACGGCGCGTCATTCGGTCTATCTGGGCCGGCCCTGGCGGCCGTCGAGCCAGTTCCCCGACGGCCGTTATGGCGACCCGAAATACGTGGCGCAGACCGCCTTCATCGACTGCTGGATGGACCACCACGTCGCGCCGGAGGGCTGGACGGAGATGTGGTACACCGGCAAGGACGGCAATCCGCGCACCATGCTGCAGCCGGAGGATGTCCGCTTTTCGCAGTACGGCTCCCGTGGCCCCGGCGCGGCGGCCTTCCGTCGTGGACGGACGCTGAGCGCCGCCGAGGCCAGGGCGATGGACGTTCGCGCCGTGCTGGACGGCTGGGCCGTCTGAGGCCTCAGCGTGCGAACGGGAAGGGGGTCACCGACTTGCTGGCCTCTTCCACCAGCAGGGTGCGGTTGATCGGGGCGGCGGCGCGCTGGGGGCAGGCCGGGCGCTCGCAGATCCGGCACGATGGCCCGATTTCGACCGCCAGCGGCGAGGCGATGTCGAGCCCGCGCGAGGCGGCCAGCTTGCCGGCGAACTTCAGCTCGCAGCCCAGGCCGATGACCAGTTCGTCCTCCAGCCCGGCCTGCAGGCCCGAGGTCCGCCGCACGGTGCGCGACAGGGTGAAATAGCGCTCGCCGTCCGGGGTCTCGATCACCTGGGTGACGATGCGGCCGGGGGTCTTGAAGCTGTCGTGGACGTTCCAGCGCGGGCAGGCCCCGCCGAAGCGCGAGAACGGGAAGGGGCCGGCGGCGAAGCGCTTGGAGATGTTCCCCGCCGCGTCCAGCCGCATCATGAAGAACGGGATCCCGCGCGCGCCGGGGCGGCTGAGCGTCGTCAGGCGCTGGGCGGCCTGCTCGTAGCTGACGCCGAAGCGCGGCCGCACCCGCTCGATGTCGTAGCCGCTGGCCTCCATGGCCGCGTGGAACGGCTCGTAGGGCATCATGATCGCCGCGGCGAGGTAGTTGTCGAGGAACACCTTCAAGAGTTGGCGCGTGGCGCGGTCGGGGGCGGCGAAGCGGTCGGCCAGGCGGGTCAGCGCCTCGGGCGCCTCCATCAGTCCCAGCTGGTAGCACATGGCGAAGATGCGGCTGGCCGGGGCCAGGGTCTCCGACACCATCAGCCGCTTGCGGTGGTGGTCGTAGCGGCGCAGCGAGCCGGCCATGACCTCGGCCGGCATGACCCGCGTCTGGATGCCGTGGCGGGCGACCAGGCGTTCGCGCACGGCCGGGCCCAGGTCCTGCAGGTCGGCGTCGAGTTGCGCGACGATGGCCTCGGCCGCCGTCTCCAGTTCGGCGAAGTGATTGCGCTGCGAGCCGACAAGGTCGCGCACCCAGTCGGTCGGCGACTGCGACGACGAGGAGGGTAGGCCGTCCGGACGCTCGAAGGCGCCCATGTCGATCATGCGGCCGCGATCCAGATAGGCGCGATAGAGGCGGGCCATGGCCTCGGCCAGGCCCGGCGACAGCTCGGCCACTTCCGCCACCTCATGCCGGCCCAAGCCCAGGTCGGCGAACATCTTGTCGGCCAGAACCTCTTCCAGCCCCGCGCCGCCGCCCGGGTCGTCGGCCGACAGGGTGCGCAAATCGAGGTCATAGGCCTCGGCCAGGCGCAGCAGCATCTGGGCCGTCACCGGTCGCTGGTTGCGCTCCAGCAGGTTCAGGTAGCTGGGCGACACGCCCAGCTCGTCGGCCATGCGGCTCTGGGTGACGCCCAGGTCGCGGCGGAGGCGCTTGAGGCGGCCGCCCAGGAACAGCTTTTTGTCGGTCGTGACCATGTCTGTCACGTTGTCACGAATTTACAAAATACACAAAGTCGATTTGTGACAAATCGTCTTCAATAGGTTCGACCGCCTTGCCGCATCGGCGTTAGTTCCCTGTCACAGCTTACAGCCCGCCTCCCAACAAGCGGGCCCCGATGGGGAAGAATGACGACCATGCGCAAGACCTACGCCGAGCACCGCCAGGACCTTACCGCCCGCTATCCGCAAGGCGTGACGCCCGGCGGCGTCGCCATCGACGACATCATCCAGCTGAAGCTGCAGAACACCTTCAACACCCACCTCGACATCGCTCGCGAGATGGCCGTCGTCATGCGCGCCGACATGGCCGCCTATGACGCCGACAGCAGCCAGTTCACCCAGTCGCTGGGTTGCTGGTCTGGCTTCCACGCCCAGCAGATGATCAAGTCGGTCAAGCGCCTGCGCGGCACGACCAAGGGCGCCTACGTCTATCTGTCGGGCTGGATGGTCGCGGGTCTTCGCAACCGCTTCGGCCACCTGCCGGACCAGTCGATGCACGAGAAGACCTCGGTCGTCGACCTGATCGAAGAGATCTACGTCTCGCTGCGCCAGGCCGACGAAGTGGCGATCAACGACCTCTTCAAGGCCCTGAAGACCGCCCGCGACGCCGGCGACCAGGTCGCCGAGCAGGCCGCGATCAAGGCCATCGACACCTTCGAGACCCACGTCGTTCCGATCATCGCCGACATCGACGCCGGCTTCGGCAACGAGCACGCGACCTACCTGCTGGCCAAGGAGATGATCAAGGCCGGCGCCTGCTGCCTGCAGATCGAGAACCAGGTCAGCGACGCCAAGCAGTGCGGCCACCAGGACGGCAAGGTCACCGTGCCGCGCGAGGACTTCATCGAGAAGCTGCGCGCCTGCCGCCTAGCCTTCGAGGAACTGGGCGTCGACGAGGGCGTCATCGTCGCCCGCACCGACAGCCTGGGCGCGGGCCTGACCCAGAAGGTCCCCGTCAGCCAGGGCGCGGGCGATCTGGCGGCCGAATACATCAAGTGGCTGAAGACGGAAGCCATCACGGCCGAGAACCCGCTGCGCGACGGCGAGATCGCGATCATGAAGGACGGCGCCTTCGTCAAGCCGGTGCGCATGGCCAACGGCCTGTTCGTCTTCCAGGACGGCACCGGCCGGGCCCGCGTGATCGAGGACTGCATCGCCAACCTGACGCAAGGCGGCGCCGACCTGCTGTGGATCGAGACCGACACGCCCAACGTCGACGAGATCGCCTCGATGGTGGCCGAGGTCCGCAAGGCCGTGCCGAACGCCAAGCTGACCTACAACAACTCGCCGTCGTTCAACTGGACCCTGAACCTGCGCAAGCAGGTGCGCGCTCAGTGGATCGCCGAGGGCAAGATCCACGAGGACTCCTATCCCGACGGCAACGTCCTGATGTCGGCCGAGTACGACGCCACCGATCTGGGCCGCGAAGCCGACGATCGCCTGGCCCGCTTCCAGGTCGACATCTCGGCCCGCGCCGGGGTGTTCCACAACCTGATCACCCTGCCGACCTTCCACCTGACCGCCAAGAGCGTCGACGAGCTGTCGCGCGGCTACTTTGGCGACCAGCGGATGCAGGCCTACGTCAACTCGGTGCAGCGCGAGGAGATCCGTCGCGGGGTCTCGGCCGTGAAGCACCAGCACGAGGTCGGTTCCGACCTCGGCGACACCTTCAAGGAGATGGTCGGCGGCGAGCGGGCCCTGAAGGCCGGCGGCCACGCCAACACCATGAACCAGTTCGCCGCCGAATAGCTCGGCGTCCGAAACCGATAACCCCCACTTCACCCCCACTGGCGAAAACCTACAGGAGAGAACGCCATGACCAACGTCACGCAATTCGCTCCGGCCGCGATGCCGGACTCGTCGGCCCAGGATCGCGCCGTGGACCGCCTCGCCGAGGCCTCGCACCGCCTCAACGAAGCCGTCCGCCGCGCCATCGAGGCCGGCTACTCGGTCGAGCTGGTGCGCACCTCGCGCCACCACGACGGCTCGGGCAACTGGGGCGATCAGATCGTCCCGACCATCCGCGCCACCGAAGCGCCCAAGAGCGCTTAAAGACGCTCGGCGCCCGCGGGTGAGGGGAGGCGCCTGCTTCCTCTCCTCATCCGCCACACTGCAATCGTCATCCCGGAGGGCGCCTGGCGCCCGTTCGGGACCCAGGGCCGCCGCGCGGCGTCGAGGCTTCTTCGCGGTGGCCGGCGCGGCACGGCGGTCCCTGGGCTCCGGCTTCGACTTGGGTGCGCTGAAGGCATCCGATAAACCTCTTCCAAGTCCGCGTCCCAACACCACGGAACACGCCATGCCTCTCGACATCGCCGCCAACGTCCAGATCCTCGGCCCCATCGAGGGCCGGGCGGTAGAGATCCTCACCCCCGAGGCCGTGGCCTTCGTGGCCGACCTGCACCGCCGCTTCGACGGTCGCCGCCGCGAGCTGCTGGCCGCCCGCCAGGCGCGCCAGGCCCGCTTCGACGCCGGCGAGCTGCCCGACTTCCTGGCCGAGACCTCGCACGTTCGCGCCGCCGACTGGCGCGTCGCCGCCATTCCGGCCGACCTCACCGACCGCCGCGTCGAGATCACCGGCCCGGTCGACCGCAAGATGATCATCAACGCCCTCAACTGCGGGGCGAAGGTGTTCATGGCCGACTTCGAGGACGCCACGGCTCCCACCTGGGCCAATGTCGTCGAAGGCCAGGTCAACCTGAAGGACCGCTGGAACGGCGTCTTGGACCACGTCGATCCGAAGTCCGGAAAGGCTTACGCGCTGGGAGCCAACCCGGCCGTCCTGAAGGTCCGCCCGCGCGGCTGGCACCTTCCCGAACGCCACCTCGAAGTCGACGGCGCGCCTGTCGCCGGCGCGCTGTTCGACTTCGGCCTCTATGTCTTCCACAACGCCCGCGCGGCCCTGGCGCAGGGCTCGGGCCCGTACTTCTACCTGCCCAAGCTGGAGAGCCATCTGGAGGCGCGCCTCTGGAACGAGGTCTTCATCCGCGCCCAGGAGGCCCTGGGCCTGCCCGTCGGCACGTTCAAGGCCACGGTGCTGATCGAGACGATCCCGGCCGCCTTCGAGATGGACGAGATCCTGTTCGAGCTGAAGGATCACATCGTCGGCCTCAACTGCGGCCGCTGGGACTACATCTTCTCGTTCATCAAGCGCCTGGGCCGCACGCCGGCGTTCCTGACGCCTGACCGCTCGGCCATGGTGATGGGCAAGGCCTTCCTCGGCGCCTATTCGCTGAAGCTGATCCAGACCTGCCACCGCCGCGGCGCCTTCGCCATGGGCGGCATGGCCGCCCAGATCCCGGTCAAGGGCGACGAGGCCGCCAACCAGGCCGCTTTCGCCAAGGTCCGGGCCGACAAGGAGCGCGAGGCCGGCGCCGGCCACGACGGCACCTGGGTCGCGCACCCCGACCTGGTGCCGGTGGCCATGGAGGTCTTCGATCGCCTGATGCCCGCGCCCAACCAGCTGGACAAGACGCTGGAAGGCCTGGAGATCACGCAGGCCCAGATGCTGGAGCTGCACGACGGCGCCCGCACTGAGGCCGGAGCCCGCGAGGCCGTCCGCGTCGGCGTGCGCTACACCCAGGCTTGGCTCGAGGGCCGCGGCGCGGTGCCGCTCTACAACCTGATGGAAGACGCCGCGACCGCCGAGATCTGCCGCACCCAGCTGTGGCAGTGGGTGCGCCTGGGCGCCGAGCTCGACGACGGCCGGGTGCTCAGCCCCGAGCTGTTCGTCAGCCTGTTCACCCAGGAGATGACCGACCTGCGCCGCGAGTTCGGCTCGCCGCGCCTGGAGGAGGCCGCGCACCTCTTCACCCGCATGGTGCTGTCCGACACGCTGGAAGAGTTCCTGACCCTTCCGGCCTATGAACTGATCGGCTGACACCGGCGCGGCGGCGGCGTTCCATCCCCCTGGAGCGCCGCCGCTTGCGTCGGCCTGCTGACGTTCACGACCCCGAAAAGCCGGAGCCATGCGAGCCCCGGCGCGTTTGACGCTCGACCAGTAAACAAGGCGGGCGTCTCGTCATGACCATCTCCTCCCTGCGCCGGGATCTCCTCACCCGGCCGGTCTTCCAATGGGCCCAGGGCGTTCTGCCGGCCCTGTCCCAGACCGAGCGCGACGCCATCGACGCCGGCGACGTCTGGTGGGATGCGGCGCTGTTCACCGGCGACCCCGACTGGAACGAGCTGCTGTCGTTCCCCAAGCCCCAGCTGCGTCCCGACGAGCAGGCCTTCATGGACGGCCCGGTCGAAAAGCTGTGCGCCATGGTCGACGAATGGACCATGACCTGGGAGACCCGCGACCTGCCGTCCGAGGTCTGGACCTTCCTGAAGCAGAACAAGTTCTTCGGGATGATCATTCCCAAGCAATACGGCGGCCTGGGCTTCTCGGCCTTTGGCCACGCCGAGGTCGTGCGCCGCATCGCCACCCGCTCGGTGTCGGCGGCGGTGACGACGATGGTGCCCAACTCGCTGGGCCCGGGCGAGCTGATCATGCGGTTCGGCACCAAGGCCCAGCAGGACCACTGGCTGCCGCGCCTGGCTGACGGGCGGGAGATCCCCGCCTTCGGCCTGACCAGCCCCGAGGCCGGTTCGGACGCCTCGGCCATGGTCGACGAGGGCGTGGTCTGCCGCGGAACCTGGGAGGGGCGGGAAGTCCTGGGCATCCGCCTCAACTGGCACAAGCGCTACATCACCCTGGGTCCCGTCTGCACGGTGCTGGGCCTGGCCTTCAAGCTGCGCGATCCCGACCGCCTGCTGGGCGGCGAAGAAGACATCGGCATCACCTGCGCGCTGGTGCCGACCACCACGCCGGGCGTCCAGATCGGGCGCCGTCACCTGCCGGCCTTCCAGACGTTCCAGAACGGTCCCAACTGGGGCAAGGACGTCTTCATCCCCATGGATCTCGTCATCGGCGGCGCCGAGCGCGTGGGGCAGGGGTGGAAGATGCTGATGACGGCCCTGGCGGCCGGACGTGGCATCTCGCTGCCGGCGCTGTCGGGCGCGGCGGCCGCCTTCAGCGCCCTGACGACGGGTAGCTATGCGCGCGTGCGCCAGCAGTTCGGCATCTCGATCGGCAAGTTCGAGGGCGTGCAGGAGCGCCTGGCCCGCATCGCCGGCAACGCCTACCTCGTCGACGGCGCGCGCCGTCTGACCTGCGCCGGCCTCGACATGGGCAGGCATCCGTCGGTGATCTCGGCCCTGCTGAAGTCCGGCGCGACCGAGCGCATGCGGGTGGTGGTCAACGACGCCATGGACGTGCACGGCGGCAAGGCGATCATCGAGGGGCCGCGCAACTACATGGGCGCGCAGTACCGGGCCATTCCGGTCGGCATCACCGTCGAGGGCGCCAATATCCTGACCCGCAGCCTGATGGTCTTCGGCCAGGGAGCCATCCGCGCACACCCCTACATGCTCCGTGAGATCCTGGCCCTGGGCGACGCCGATCCCGAGAAGGGCCTGGCGGACTTCGACGAGGCGTTCTGGAGCCACGTGGCCCACGCCCTGCGCAACGGCATCCGCACCTTCGCCCGCAGTTGGACCAACGGCGCGCTGTCGCCGGCGCCCGACGCCGGCCGCGCCCGGCGCTTCTATCGCCAGGCCGGCCGCTACAGCGCCGGCTTCGCCCTGGCCTCGGACATCGCCCTGCTGACGCTCGGCGGCGACCTCAAGCGCAAGGAGATGCTGTCGGCGCGCCTGGGCGACATTCTCTCCGAGCTCTACTTCCTGTCGGGCGCGCTGAAGCGCTGGGAGGACGAGGGGCGCCAGGACGCCGATTTCCCCTTGCTGCAATGGTGCGCCGACACGGCCTTCGCCACCATCGAGCAGCGCTTCGACGAGGTATTCGCCAACCTGCCCAACCGTCCGGCGGCGTGGCTGCTGCGGGCGGCGATCCTGCCGTTCGGCGTGCATCGCCGTGGCCCGTCGGATCGCACGACGCAGGCCTGCGCCGAGTTGCTGCTGCATCCGTCCGACACCCGCGACCGCCTGGTCGAGAACGTCTATGTCGGCGGCAAGGACCAGGCGGTCGGCCAACTGATCGACGCTTTCGAGCGGGTGGTGGCGACCCAGCCCATCCATGATCGCCTGAAGGCCCAGAAGATCGGCGACTGGAAGGTCGCCGCCGATCAGGGCCTGGTCTCCGCCGCCGAGATCGCCGAACTGCAGGCCGCCGACAAGGCCGTCGCCGAGGTGATCGCCGTCGACGACTTCGCCCATGACGGCCTGGCGACCCAGGCGCGGGCGCAGGCTCGCCTGGGCGCGGTCAGCGACAGGCGCGCGGGCGCGCAGGGCGACGGCGACATTCCTGACCGGCCAGGCCAGGGCGAGGCGCGCAGTTTCGAAGCCCGCCCGTGATCCGCGGCGCGAGCTTGAGCGCTTCAATCCGATGACCGGATGGTCCAAGCTCGCAGCATGACGCCGCGCTTCACCGACCCCGACGCACTGGCCGACGCGATCATCACGCGCGTCGGCCGTCGCATCGTCCTGGGCCTGCCGCTGGGCCTGGGCAAGGCCAACCACGTGGTCAACGCCCTGGTGGCCAGGGCGCTGGCTGACCCGTCGCTGCACCTGCATGTCTTCACGGCCCTGACCCTGGAGGCGCCGCGCCCGAAGTCGGACCTGGAGAAGCGGTTCCTTGGGCCGATCATCGAGCGCAAGCTCGGCGGCTATCCGTCGCTGGCCTACGCCGACCTGCAGCGGCGCGACGCCCTGCCGCCCAACATCGAGGTCGACGAGTTCTTCTTTCAGGCGGGCACGCGCCTGAACGTGCCTTGCGCCCAGCGCAGCTACATCTCGGCCAACTACACCCACGCGGCCGGCTATCTGCGCGAACGGGGCGTCAACGTCGTCGCCCAGCTGGTGGCGGGCAGGGGAGACCGCTACAGCCTGTCGTGCAACACCGACATCACGCTCGACCTGCTGGCGGCCCGCAAGGCGGGGGCGGCGGACTTCCTGCTGGTCGGCCAGGTCAATGACGAGCTGCCGTTCATGCCCGGCGACGGCGACCTGCCCGCCGAGATGTTCAGCCATCTGCTCGACGGGCCAAACGTGCAGTTTCCACTGTTCGCCCCGCCCAAGGAGCCGATCCCCGACGCCTCCTACGCGATCGGCTTTCACGCCGCCTCACTGGTTCCCGACGGCGGCACGATCCAGATGGGCATCGGCGCCATCAGCGACGCGGTGGCCCAGGGGCTGATCGTCCGCCACCGCGAGCCCGAGGTCTTCGCGCAGGCGGTTCAGCGTCTGTCGCCGACGGGGTCGCCGCCGCCCTGCGGAGGAAGCTTCGAGCGCGGCCTCTATGCGGCCACCGAGATGTTCGTCGACTGCCTGCTCGACCTGCGGCGGGCCGGCGTGCTCAAGCGCGAGGTCGACGGCGCGGTGCTGCATGGCGGCTTCTTCCTGGGGCCGCGCGCCTTCTACCGGGCCCTGCGCGAGATGCCCGAGGACGAACGGGCCAGGTTCCAGATGCAGGCCATCTCGGGGATCAACGAGATCTATGGCGACGAGGCGGCCCGGCGGGCGGCCCGGGTCGACGCCCGCTTCGTCAACACCGCCATGATGGCGACCCTGCTGGGCGCGGTGATCTCAGACGGGCTCGACGACGGCCGCGTGGTCAGCGGGGTGGGCGGGCAATACAACTTCGTCGCGCAGGCCTTCGCGCTGGAGGGCGCGCGCTCGATCATCACCCTGCCGGCCGTGCGGGGCGGTGGTCGGAAAGCCGCGTCCAACATCCTGTGGTCCTACGCCCACGGCACGATCCCGCGTCACCTCAAGGACGTGGTGATCACGGAGTATGGGATCGCCGACCTGCGGGGGCGCACCGATCGCGACGCCGTCGTCCGCATGCTGAACATCACGGATTCCCGCTTCCAGCTGGCGCTGCTCGACGCCGCCAAGAGCGCGGGCAAGCTGGAAGCCGGCTACGTGATCCCCGAGCCCTTCCGTCGCAATACGCCGGACCGCATCGCCGAGGCGCTGGCGCCGGTCAAGGTCGCGGGCCTGGCGCCGCTGCTGCCGTTCGGCTCGGATTTCGATGCGGTGGAGCAGTCCCTGCTGCCGGCGCTCGGGCGCCTGAAGGCGGCCCAGGGCGATCCGCTCGCGTTGCTCGGCCATATGTGGAAAGGGCTGAGGTCGTCCGGGTTCGACGCCGGCCTTCATCGCCTGGAGCTGGCGCATCCCAAGACGCTCGGCGAGCGACTGCTGGCCTGGGCGGTGCGCGGCGCGGCGGCGGGCTGAGCCGTCAGGCGAAGATCTTAATCACCGTGGCCAGGATCTCTTCCTTMGAGCGCACGCCCATCTTGCCGTGAATGTGCTTGATGTGCGTACGAACCGTCAGGATCGAGACGCCCTTCAGCTCGGCGATCCGGTCGGCGCTATGGCCGGCGATGATCTCGGCCAGGATCCTGGCCTCCATGATGCTCAGGCCGAACAGGGCGCCCAGGCGGGGCAGGTTGGCCGGGGCGTCGAAGTCCTTCAGCACGATCACCAGCGCCATCTGATCGCCGTCCTGCACGGCGCGCATGCGCAGCAGGAAGCGCCGGTCGTCGTCGTCGCTCTCGATGAACTGGCAGACCTCGTGGCCGGCCAGGGCCTCGGCCATCCGTTCCATCAGGAAGTGATGCGTGCGGCGGTCGACGCCGCCGATCTTGCCGCCGCGATCGACCAGCGGGCTTTGTCCTGAAAGCAGAACGGCCGCGGCGCGCGAACGCCAGAGCACCGTGGCGGTCTGGTCGATAACGATGCGAGCGATCGCGTCCTCATCGAGACAGAAGCGCACCGCGCTTGTGTCGAAAACCGCCGCTGCGGCATGAGAGCCGTCCATCCTTCCCTCCCTCGCCAGCCTTCGGCCGGCGCTGGACCCAGCTGCTTTGGCCGGGCCGACTTTGTTATGCAGTTAAAACCAACTAGGGATAAGTTATCCACAACCTGGGATTACTAGGTGTTGCATAGCGTCGGTTTGTCGCACGATTTTTGAGAATGCTTATCACTGAGAGTTCGCTATATACATTTGTATTACTAAGCGTGCTCTACACGTCCGTATTTTATTCAAATTCTCCTGTCGGGTGAAACTGTACTAGCTACCCAAGGTGGGGGATTTCAGGCCCCCGGTTCTCTGCAATCGTTCATTAAGAACTTGTTAAGAGAAACGGGGTCTGGGACATGGCTGGCAAGCAACTGACGCTTCCTCGCGCCGTGCGCACCCAGCGCAAGCCGTCCTATAGGGACTGGATACTTGGCGGGAGCTTGCTGGCGGGAGTGATCCTCGCGGCCAGCGTGACCGAAAGCCGGGCGCAGGTTACGGCCTATGCCGGCGGTTCGCCCCCGAACATCGTCCTGTCCATTCCGGTGACGGCTTCCGTGGGCGGACGTTGCGGCTTCGCGCCGGGCATGGCGCCCGGCGGCTCGACGGATGTCGGCGAGGTCAACAACGCCTTCACGGCGGACTTCCCCTTTACTTTGCAGTGCACGGTGCCGTTCCGCGCCGCGGTGGTGTCGAGCAATGGCGGCCTGCTGGCCTCCAGCGTCACCCCGGCGACCGGCTACACCAACCTGGCGCCCTATCTGGTCGACCTGAACCTGGTCGGCGACGTCGGGGTCGGCACGGTCAACGCTACCTGCGACACCGGCGACCTGAAGAGCACCTCGGGCGCGACCTGCGGCTTCAAGGGGCCGGCGAGCGCCAGCCAGGGGCTGCGCCTGAACGGCTCTTCCTACGACGTCTCCGGCTCGTACCTGCGGGTTCATCGCGCCGCCTATGCCGGCGCCCAGATCCTCGCGGCCGCCAACACCTATTCGGACTCGCTCACGGTGACGCTCAGCGTCTCGCCGTGACCCGCCCTCCGGGCCCGCTCCCCCGGCGGATCCGGCGTCCTTTGAAGGGGGAGGGGGTGCAAGACCCCGGAACAAACAGAAGTCGGCCCCGCCGACGCAAGACTTTGGGAGTGAAGAGATGAAGAAGACGATCCTTCTCGGCGCCGCCGCCCTGCTGGCCCTGGCCGTCGCCCCGGCCGCCATGGCCCAGACGGTCACCGGCACGGTCAACGTCACCGGCAGCGTCGCGGCCAAGTGCGTGGTCATCACCGGCGGCAGCGGCGGCACCTTCTCGGGCTCGATCCCGCTGGGCGAGCTGTCGCAGGCCGACGGCACCCTGTCGACCACCCTGTCGGGCTCGACCAACGCCAGCCCCGGCGGCTCCACCCAGTTCCGGGTGAACTGCAACACCGCCGCCCCCAAGGTGACGCTGAGCTCGACGCGCCTGTCGCTGACCCCCAGCGCCACCGCCCCGACCGGCTATACCGGCAACATCGACTACACCGCCGCGCTGGACGCCGCGCTGTCCAACAGCACGACCCAGACGGTCAGCTACGTGACCGCAGCGGCCCTGCCGGCCGCCACCGTGCAGAGCCTGTCGAGCAGCCTGGCCAACAGCGCCGACAACCTGACGGTCAAGGCCTACGCGCTGAACACCGCCTCGGGCGCGCTGCTGATGGCCGGCAACTACCAAAGCACGATCTCGATCACCATCGAGCCCTCGTGATCGGGCCGGGAAGGGAGGAAGCGCCATGCGTAGCACCTTTCTCCTGACCGTCGCCGCGGCGAGCCTCGCGCTCGCCGCCGCCTCGGGGCAGGCCCAGGCCCAGAGCGTGACCGGCACGGTGCAGGTCAACGGCACGGTTTCCAACCGCTGCCTGTTCGTGACCGACAACGTGGTCCTGGATCTGGGCGAACTGTCGCTGCAGACCGGCGACGTCTCGGCCATCGGCCGACTCGACGGCGTCAAGCTGACCAGCCGGAGCGCCACGCTGAACGGCTGGTGCAATGGAGTTTCGGCGACCATGGCCGTCGAGGCCCAGCCGATCTTCAACACCAGCTTCACCAGCACGGCCCCGACCGGGTTCGAGCGTCGGATCGACTACACCGCCACCGCCACGGCTTCGCCCGCCGGCGGCTCGGTGTCGGCTTCCGACAGCACGCTCGCCTCCGGCGGCGGCGCGGCCAGCACCACCGGCATCTTCGCCAGCGACATCGTCGTCAGCTTCGCCGACGCGGCCACGCCGGCCGGCGGTCGGCTCGTCTCCGGGTCCTATTCGGGCTCGGTGGCGGTGACTTTGGCTCCGGCCACCTGAGGGGAGAAAGGTCGTCATGATCCTGCACCGAACCTGCCTTGTCGGACTCGCGGCGACCGCTCTTCTCGCCCCGCTGGCCGGGGCGACCGGCGCCTGGGCCCAGGATCCCGTCCAGGGGACCGTCGGCCTGGACGCCCAGGTCGCCCAGGTCTGCGTCCTGGGCGCGCCCAATCCCGGCTCGCTGGCGCTGGGCCAGATCTCCGAGAGCTCGGGCGCCCGCGTGGGCCGGCTGGCCAGCATCGCCAACCAGTCGATCCAACTGCCCGGCACCTTCTGCAACTACGCCGGCGCGGCCCTGGCCATCACGGCCTCGCCGCTGGCGGTGACCGGAACCACGACCCAGCCCGGCTTCGTCGGCTCGGTGGACTACACCTGCACGATCAGCGCCTGGGGCGCGACGTCGGCCACGGTCCGCACCAGCGCCAGCAACGCCTCGGGCGTCGGCTCGCCCTCGACCAGCAGCGCGCCCAAGGAGACGGACCTGACCCTGGTGGTCTCCGACTTCGCCACGGCCAGCGACAGCCAGCTGCAGCCGGGCGCCTACCTGGCGCTCGTCACCATCACGCTCGGGCCCGATGCGGGCCTGGCCGCCTCGGGGAGCTGAACCATGCGGCGCGCTCTTCTTCTCATCGCCCTGGCGCCCCTGGCGCTGGCCGGCGCCGCGAGGGCCCAGACCTATGGGCCGTCCGACAGCGTCGGGCCGATCCAGATCACCGCCACGGTGCCCGACAACATCTGCACGATCGGCGACCTCAGCGACGGCGACAACCTGTTCGATGTCGGGGTGATGATCGACACCACCACGGGCCTCCTGCTGCCGGACCTGTCGGCGCCGCCCAAGGTGCTGACCGGCACGCAATGCGGCGCGCCCAGCCAGCTGACCATCGCCGCCACCCAGATGACGGCCCAGGCCTTCCTGGCCGCGCCGCCCTCGGGCTTCTCGCGCGCCGTCGACTACACGGCCACGGCCTCGGGCTGGACGCCCGTGGACGCCAGCTTCTCGACCGGAGCGGCCGCCAACGCCGGCGCGTCCCAGACCCGCGACAGCGGCGGCTCGGGCCAGATCACCATCAGCCTGTCGAACTTCGCCACGTCCGGCGGACCCAGCCTGCGGCCGGTCGCCGACGACACCTACCAGGGGGCGATCGTCGTCACCCTGGCGGCGGCCAGCTGAGGGGGAGGGCGCCATGACCAGAGCCAATCGTTTCAAGGCCGCCGTCCTCGCCGGGGCCTCGGCCGTCACCCTGCTGCTGATGGGCCAGCTGGCCCGGGCCCAGGAGACCGACAACACCCGCGACTTCGTCGTGCGGGGGCAGGTGCCCAAGGTCTGCACCATCGCCTCGCCGACCATCGGCGCGGGCCAGGTGGTCAACTTCCTCAGCCTGACCGGCGGCACGCTGCAGGTCGACCAGCTGACCGACCCGGCCACCCTGTCGACCCGCGCCGCCTCGGCCCAGGTGAACTTCGCCGCGGTGTGCAACTACGCCCACCAGATCGTGCTGGAGAGCCAGAACAACGGTCTGTGGCGTTCGGAGCTGGGGCTGACCCCGGCCCCGACCGGCTTCAGCGACGCGGTGCCCTACACCGCGACCCTGGCCTGGGGACCGGTCAACAACCGGTTCGAGGCCGACGCCAGCGCCCGCCGCATCCGCGACAGCGCTCACCTGGTCGATCAGCCGGTCGTCGGCGACGTGACCCTGCGCCTGGATATCCAGCCCGGCGCCACGAACCTCCAGACCAACGCCCCGCTGGTGTCCGGCGTCTACCGCGACACCCTGCGCCTGACGGTGGAACCCCAATGAAGACCGTCCTTCTCATCGCCGCCGCCGCGACGCTGGGCGTCGCCGCCGCCGCTTCGGCCCAGACCCTGCCCACGGGCGAGGAGGCCTCGAGCGAACTGCAGCTGATCGGCCAGGCGCCCAGCGCCTGCGTGCTGTCGCCGCCCTCGGCGGCGGCCGGCGCCAACACCAGCTTCGCCGCCCAGGGCGGCCAGGCCGGGGTGGTGCGCTTCACGCAGTTCGTCGATCCCCAGACCGCCCAGCCGCGCGACGCCTCGATCAGCCTGGCCTTTCCGGTGGTCTGCAACTCGGCCCACCGCCTGGTGGTGCGCACCGACGGCGCGGGCATGTCCCGGGTCGGCGGCGGCGCGGCCGCCCCGGGCTTCCGTGATCGCCTCGACTTCCAGCTGACGGCCGACTGGGCCGGAGCCAGCGCGTCGGGGACGAGCGCGGTGACCACCCCGATCAACCTGGCCACCGCCAACGGCGCGGCCGGGCAGATGAACCTCGTCGTCGCCGTCACCGGCGGCGGGACCCCGATGGTCGCCGGCGACTACGCCGGAACCCTCGTCGTCGAGCTCGAGGCCCAGAACTGACCCTGACTTGAACGAACTGAATCCATGAGGAGCGGACACCGAATGACTCGTTCGAAAACCTTCCGAGGGCGCTTGCTGGGGGCGGCGTGCGCCGGCCTCCTGGCCCTCGCGGGGCTGGCGGCGCAGGGGGCGCCGGGCCTGGGCGGAAGCGCCCTGGCCATGACCGTCCAGCCCGTCGTCATCGACCTCAAGCCGACCGGTCGGGGCATGTCCCAGATCGTCACGGTGCAGAACACCTTCGCCAACCCGCTGCCGGTCGAGCTGCGCGCCGAGGAGCTGTCCTTCGACGAGAAGGGCGCCCACCCCAGCGACACGCCGACCAACGACCTGCTGATCTTTCCGCCCCAGGCGGTGATCCAGCCGGGCGAGACCCAGTCGTTCCGGATCCAGTGGGTGGGCGATCCGGCCCTGGCGCAGAGCAAGCACTACTACGTCACCGTCGCCCAGATGCCGGTGAAGCTGCCGGAGGGCCAGTCGGCCATCCAGATCCTCTACAACTTCCAGGTCCTGGCCAGCGTCGCGCCTTCGGGCGGCAAGCCGGCCCTGGCCCTGTCCAAGAGCGAGATCGGCGCGGACGCCGACGGCAAGCCCGTCCCGGTCGTCTACGTCGCCAACACGTCCAACACGCACGGATACCTGTCCCGCGGAAAGCTGCGGATCATCGAGAAGGACGCCGCGGGCAAGGCGGTCTTCCAACGGACCATTCCCGGTCCGGAGATCCAACAGACGATCGGCTTCGGCCTGATCGCCCCCGGCCAGACGCGGCGCATCGCCGTTCCCATCGAACTGCCCTTGACGGCGGCAGCAGGAGGCTCCCTTGAGGCCCAATTCTCGTCCGACGAAGGGCGCTAGGTCGCGCGCCTACCGCCGCTGGCTGATGGCGGGATGCCTGGCCGGCGCGGTCCCCTTCGCCGCCCCCTTGGCCGCCCTGGCCGAGCCCATTCCCTACGCCATGCTGGCGGCGACCCAGGAGCCGACCAGCGCGCCCTCGGCCGGCGCGGCCACCGCGGCCGACGCCCGCCGCCAGCTGAACCCCACCGGTCGCGACGTGACCCTGACGGTTCCGCTGAAGGACGGCGAGTTCTATGTCGGCGACATGCCGCTGGCGATCTCGGCCGACGGCCAGCTGTCGATGCCGTCCGACCGCCTGCTCAGCCTGGTCGCGCCGTTGCTCGACGCTCCCGCGGTCGGCGCCCTGCGCACGGCCCTGGCCGGACGCAGCGTGGTCTCGCCCGAGGTGGTCACCTCGGCCGGCATGACCATGACCTACGATCCCCGGGCGCTCGAACTGCGGATGAACATCCCGCCCGAGCTGAAGGTCGTGCGCAGCCTGCAGGTCACGCCGATGGACCGCATGGGCCTTGGTTCCTACGTCGCCCCGGCCGGCTTCAGCGGCTATCTCAATATCCGCGGCTCGGTCGACTACGTGGAGCAAGGGTTCGACGAGGGTTTGGGCGACCCGACCTTCCTGCTCGACAGCGCCGTGCGCCTGAACGGCGTGGTGTTCGAGAACGAGGCCGTCTGGCAACCCGGCGGCAACGAGGATTTCCAGCGGCTGGGCACGCGCTTCGTCTATGACGACGTCAAGAACGTGTTGCGCTGGACCGCCGGCGACCTGCAGGCCGTCGGTCGCGGCTTTCAGTCCGCGCCCGACATGGCCGGCCTGTCGATCTACCGCTCCTACAGCGTGCTGCAGCCCCAGACGATCGCCCGTCCGCGGGGTCGCGAAAGCTTCACCCTGGCCCGGACCTCCGACGTCAGCGTGATCCTCAACAACCAGTTGACCCGGCGCATCCGCCTGGATCCCGGCCGCTACAACGTGCGTGACTTCCCATTCGCGCAGGGCGCCAACGACGTCCGCCTGGTCATCGAGGACGACACCGGCCGTCGCGAGACGCTGCAGTTCAACGTCTTCTTCGACCGCTCGCAACTGGATCCGGGACTGTCGGAGTTCGGCCTGTTCGCCGGCGTGAAGGCGCCGCTGCTGCTCGACGGCCCCGACTACACCGAGGAGTGGACGGTCAGCGGCTTCTACCGCCGCGGCATCACCGACCGGGTGACCCTGGGCGTCAACGGCCAGGCCGACGACACCACGGTGATGATGGGCGCCGAAGGCCTGTTCGGCACCAGGATCGGCACGCTCGGCGTCGATTTCGCGCTGTCGCACATCGACACCTATGGCTCGGGCTATGCGGCGATCGTCAGCTTTCAGCGGCTGTTCCAGTTCGCCGGCGGCCGCGCCGACGCCCTGAACCTGTCGTTCGAGACCCGCAGCCGCGAGTTCGGGCCGGTGGGCACCTTCGTTCCCGACAACCGCTACAACTACGAGATCGGGGTCGGCTACTCGCACGCCTTCAGCGACGCGATCTACGCCAGCTTCGATGGCCGCTATTCCAGCGGCCGGGACGAGTTCCCCGACGCAAGCGCCTACCGGCTCGGCATGGGTTATCGCCTGACCTCGAACCTCGCGATCACGGCCAACGTCATGTACGACGACGTGCCCGGCCGCCGCGAGACCTCGGCCCTGATCTCGCTGTCCTGGCAGTTCTCGAACAATTCGAGCCTGCGGGCCGAGTACGACGGCCGCGAGGACCGGGCGCGGATCGCCTACCAGACGATCCACGGCCAGGGTGTTGGTTCCTACAACGCCTTCGCCGAGGTTTCGCGCTCGCCCGACGACTCCGCCTTCAACGGCAGCGTCAACTACATCGCCAACCGGGCGGAGCTGGGCCTGTCGCACTTCCAGGCCTTCGACGGCCCGGACAACGGCCGCACCTCGCTGCGGGTCGGCACCTCGATCGGCTTCGCCGACGGCGCGGTGTCGGTCGGCCGGCCGATCTACGACAGCTTCGCCATCGTCAAGGGCCACAAGAGCCTGAAGGGCGCCGACGTCGTCGTGAACCCGACCCCGTTCGGCTACACCTCGAACACGGGCGAGCTGGGCACGGCGCTGGAAACCAACCTGGCGGCCTATGCCGAGCGGACCATCACCGTCGACGCGCCCAATGCGCCGGCCGGCTATGATCTCGGCTCCGGCTCCTTCCGGGTCTTCCCGCCTTATCGCTCGGGCTATCGCCTGGAGGTCGGGTCGGACTACTCGATCACCGCCATCGGCCGCCTGGTCGACGCGGACGGCCAGCCGCTCGCGCTGGTGTCGGGTCGCGCGGTCGAGATGACGCCCGGATCCAAGAGCGAACCGATCACCATCTTCACCAACCGAGTCGGCCGCTTCGGCGCCTCGGGCCTGCGGCCCGGCCGCTGGCGGCTGGAAATGGGGACGACGCCCCCGACGGTCTACTACCTCGACGTGCCGCAAAGCGCCGAGGGCTTCGTCAAGGCTGGGGACCTCAAGCCCAACGCGTCCGGAGGCTGACATGAAACGCCGATCGCATTCCCTGCTCATCGGACTGGCCGCCGGCGTCGGCGGGATCCTGCTGGTCTCGGGCGCGGCCCAGGCCCAGTGCGTGACCTTCGATCCCGTCGTGCTGTCGGGCACCTTCGACCCCTTCAACCCGACTGGCACGACGGTGCAGACCCTGGCGATCACCGCCCGGCGTCCGCCGGCGGTCGGCGGCAAGAAGACGCAGGAGGTGAACTTCATCTACCTGCGCCGGCCGGACACGCCCTCGAGCCTGACGATCGTCCAGACCTCTACCGGCGGGCAGATTCTCGAAAATCCGCCCGGGCATGTGCTCGACCCCAACAACGTCAATCCCAACGAGGTCGAGCTGAACTTCGGCGGGGTGGGCCAGCCCGACGTGCAGACGTTCATGGTGACGATCACCGTGCCCAGCGGCGCCGACCTGCCGGCCGGGACGACCGACTTGTTCCTGGACCAGAAGTACTACTGCAAGCGCACCGGCGGCGCGGCCGACGAGCAGGGCGTGATCCCCAACTCGCTCGACATCCGCATCAACGTGCTCAGCGCCCTGCAGGCCAGCTTCGTGGGGCCGGCGCTGGACTTCGGCGAGATCGGCGCGCTGACGACGGCCTCGCTGCCGTCGACGCCCAACTCGGTCAAGCAGCGCACCGGCAACGTGCGCGTGGCCAGCTCGGGCCCGTACTCGGTGGCGCTGACCTCGGCCAACCAGTTCCGCATGACCTATGCCGGCGGCAACCTGGGCACGGCCAACCAGCGCATCCCGTACCAGCTGGACTTCCTGGGCCAGAGCAAGACCACGGCCTCGCCGACCTTCAACACCGTCACCTGCGCCCGCGCGGGACTGTCGGGCCAGTACCTGGCGGTGACGCCGACCCTGCTGGAAGGTGGGGCTGGCAAGGTTCCGTCGCCCAACTACCAGGACATCCTGACGGTGACCGTGACGCCCCTGGCCGTGCCGACGGCTACCACCCCCGTCGCCTGCATGTGACCTCGGCCCAGCCTGAAAAAGCCCCGCCGGCGCGAGCCGACGGGGCTTTCTTTTTGCCGACCGCCCGGGGGGAAGGGCGGAGCAAAACGGTGTCAGAGCGCGGTGATGTTCACCGACAGATCGCCGACCTGGCCGGCGTCGGCGCCGGGGTCCAGGCGCAGGCTGTGGCTCTGCGAGGCCGCGGTGCTCGAGCGGCTGATCAGGGTGACGCCGGTCGACGACAGCTGGATCTTCTGGCCGTCGACATAGACGGCGGCGTCGGTCAGGCCCTGGGCGTGCGTCAGGCGCACTTCGTAGCCCGAGGCGCTGTTGCAGAACTCGGTCATGCGGCCCAGGTCGGTCGGTTCGGCGGCCGAGGCGGTGGTGGCGTCTAGATTGACGCGGCAGATGACCGGCACGTGCCCTTCGAGGCGAAGCTCGTAGCTGGCCGGCGCGGCGGAGGCGGTGGTGGCGGCCAGAGCGGTGAAGGCGGCGGCCAGGATCATCGGAAAGCGCATTGCAAACCCCAAGAGTGAGGATGATGGGAGGATCATCGCGAGGGAGGGTTAAGCAGAGCGCCCTAAAGCATGGTAAACGATTTGCATAGTAAGAATGACAGGGTGTCGCACTTAAATATTGTCTAAATCTAATGTTTAACGTGTATTGCGTAGTGCATTCTTACTATGAGCAATGCAAAGCGCGCCGCGAGCTGGGCTGCGGCGTGGAATGTTCGGTTGTGCTGGGTGTATCGAGCGATCGACCGGCGCCGGGTCTGGACGAGGGGGTGCTGATGTCCAGACCCGGCGCTCGGCGGGCGGGGCGCGCCGCCGAGGATCGTCGATGGCGTTGCGGACAGCCTCGGCGAGCCGGTCATTCGTCGCGGCGGTGACAAAACGGGGGGATTTGCCCTCGCGACCTGTAAATATTAACATATACAGATCGCGCTGCAATAACTCACTCTTACTAATGGCAAGAATAGTTGCCTATAGATATTTCATTCAAGGATGTCGGCCGAAGAAATCACCGAGACCAGTTCGGCCTGGCGGTGGACGCCAACCTTGACCATGGCCGAGGCCATCTGCACGCGCAGGGTGTTGATGCTGACCTTGCGCTCGGCGGCGATCTCGGCCGGCTCGCGGCCCTGGGCCACGCGCGAGACGATCTCGGCCTCGGCGGGCGAGAAGTTGAACATCATGCGCGCGCGCTCGGCGATGTGCGGCGAAGCGCGGCCGACCTCGCGCACGGTGACCAGCGCGCAGCGGAAGCCGCTGTCGTCGGTGCTGAAGGGTTCGATCAGGACCACCAGCGGCTTCTGGCTGCGCGAGCGATGGATCAGCATCGCGCCAGAGCGGCCCTGGCGCACGGCCGCGGCGATGCGGTTGTGCAGGGCTTCGGACTCGAAGCCGTTCTCGGCCGTCAGCAGGCCGCCTTTCTCGGCCAGGCCGTCGCCTTGCGCGACGTAGCTCCAGGCCATGTCGTTGGCCGCGTAGACGCAGCCTTCGCTGTCGGCGACGATGACGCCGAAATTCACCAGATTGAGGATCGCGTTGGCGACGTGCGACTCGAACACGCCGCGTTCGACCTCCGAATCCACCACCTCGATCATCTTTATCAGTCCCATGTGCGACGCCCCGTAAGGATCGCCGCCGGTGCAGGAAGAAAGATCAGGTCCGAGATCGCGATAAAACTCTCGATTGCAATGCTGTCGCGATTAAAAACCATATTGCTTTATTCTGCCCGCCGACGGCTGGTTTACTGATTGGATATTATTTCCAGCGGGCTCGCATACCCTGCATTGGGTAGCTGAAATGACTAAACCAGGAAGATAACGCTATCAGATCTGCGCGAAAAACGTGGTTTTCTCCTGTCAGGAGATAATCGCGCAAATACAGGAGATCGCCTTTTCTTGCTTTCAAAGTTGTAAGTGGGTCAGGCGCTGGCTGATCGCCAGCATTCCCGTGGTCGTGCCGACGTGCAGGGCGCCGACCGCGATGGCCACGCCGTAGGGCACGCCCGCGCGGCCGCGGATCCAGCCGCCGAAGGCGCCGGCGTAGGGGCGGGCGGCCAGGGCCACCAGCGCCAGGGCGCCGCCGGCGATGGCCGTGGCCACCAGCAGCAGCAGCAGGTTCTCCATCCCCGCGAACAGCGCCGCCACGGCCAGCAGCTTGACGTCGCCGGCCCCGACCAGGCGTCGCGCGAACATCGGCACGCCGGCCAGCATCACCAGACCGAAGGCGCAGAAGCTCGACAGCCAGTTGGGCGTCGACCAGGTCAGCAGCTGGGCGAACAGGAACAGCACGGCCAGGGCCGCGACGGTCCAGTTGGGGATCTTGCGCGTCCAGGCGTCCCAGCCGGCGGCGACGATGAACAGCACGGCGTAGGCGACCGAGCCGGTCAGGCGGACGAGGTCGATTTCCATCGGAGGATCTCCTGATCGGTCTTACGAGCCGCCGCCGGGCATGTGCACGATCTCGGCCGGCGGTCCGCCGGCCAGGGTCGTCTGGGGCTCGGCCAGGGCCTGCAGCACGCCGGCCGGCGGCTCGCGGCCCTGCAGGCGGGCCGAATAGGCCATATTGCCGAGCACGATGCGCGAGTGCGGATCGGCCGCCAGGGCCTGGTTGTAGTAGCGCTCGCTGAGGTCGAAGCGGCCCAGCTTGTCGTAGACCACGCCCTGCGCGTTCAGCACCCGCACGTCGGTCGGCGCACGGGTCGCGGCCAGTTGCAGCAGCTCCAGCGCCAGGGCGTAGTCCCGCGCCTTGATGGCCTCCGCCGCGCGGCCGTACAGCCGGTCGACCGCGGCGGCCGGATCGGGCGGGGGCAGGGCCGCCAGGGCGCGGATCTCGGTCTGCGCCGGCTTGGGGCCCATCAGGGCGCTGGCCAGCTGCTTGAGGGTGGCGCAGCCCGACAGCGGGACGAGCAGGGCGCAGGCGGCGGAAGCGACGAGCAGTTTGCGCATCTCTAGTGCCTCTTCATGGCGGGCATGAGGTTGTGGACGACGTCGAGGCCGGCGGGCAGCAGCAGGGCGGTGATGATCACCGGCAGGATGCAGGCCACCAGCGGGATGGTCAGCAGCACCGGGATGCGCATGGCCTTCTCCTCGCCGCGCAGGAAGCGCCGCTCGCGCAGTTCGCCCGAGTACGAGCGCAGGGTCTGGGTGATGCTGGCGCCCAGGCTGTCGGTCTGGATCATCAGCGCGGCGAAGGCGCGCAGGGCGTCGACATTGACCCGGTCGGCCATCCGCCGCAGGGCGTCGGCGCGGCTGCGGCCGGCGCGCAGTTCCTGCGAGACCTGGCTGAACTCGCGCGCGATGTCGGCGTGCGAGGGCTTGATCTCCTGGCTGACGCGGATGAAGGCCGCATCCACGCCCAGGCCCGCCTCGACGCAGACCACCATCAGGTCCAGGGCGTCGGGGAACTGGTTCTCCAGCCGCTCGCGGCGCCCGACCGCCCTCAGGTCGACGATGATCGCGGGGATCACCAGGCCAAGGCCGCACAGCAGCAGGGCGCCGGCGATCAGCGGCAGTCCGACCACGGGCTTGGCCGACAGCTTCTGGGCCAGCAGCAGGATGGCCGGCAGGCCCACGGCGCTCAGCACCCGCACCAGGAAGTAGCCCGGCACGGCGGCCGGTCCTTCGAAGCCGGCCTCGGCCAGGGTCTTGGCCAGGCGCGAGCGCTTCTCGGCGCTCTCGCCCCCCGGCGCCTTGGCCTGCAGCCAGCCCATCAGCGGGGTCTTGGGCTTGGAGTCCTTGAGCAGTCCGCCCGCGGGGCCCGTCGCCAGGGCCGCGCCGCCCGCGGCCCGCTCGCGCATGCGCCGCTTCAGGGCCGCGCCGGTGTCGACCTGGCGGAAGACCAGCAGGGCCATGGCGCCCACCGCCAGGAAGACGGCGACCTGCAGTCCGACGGAAAGGAAAAGGTCCATGGCGAGGCCTCAGTACTTGAAGGTGACGATCCGGCGGATCATCAGCTGGCCGATGAGGTAGAGGACCACGACGCCGCCCACGACGGGCCAGAACGCCGGATCCGAGAACTTGGTGGTGTAGAATTCGGGGCGGAACACGCTGACCACGCCGACGCAGAACAGCGGCAGCAGGCTGAGGATCAGCGCCGACATCCGGCCCTCGCTCGACAGCGCCCGGATCCGCTTGGCCAGCGAGGCGCGGCCGCGGATGACGTTGGCCAGGCCCGACAGGATCTCGGCCAGGTTGCCGCCGGTCTCGCTCTGGATGGCGATGCTGACGGCGAAGAAGGCCACGTCCGGCGAGCCGGTGCGCCGCGACAGGTTGGCCAGGGCGTCGCGGAACTCGACGCCATAGGTCGTCTCGTCCAGCACCAGGCCGAACTCGGTGCCGATCGGGTCGGGCATCTCCTGGGTGACCAGGCCCACGGCCGAGATCACCGGGTGGCCGGCGCGCAGGGCGCGGATCATCACGTCGAGAGCCAGCGGCAGCTGCTCTTCCAGCTTGGCCAGGCGCGCGCCGTGCCGCTGCACGATCCACATCGCCGTGACGCCGGCGCTGATCACGATCGCGCCGACGGCGGTGACCAGCACCTGCGAGACCGGCGTCTCGACCGGCTGGCCGCGCAGGAACACCAGGGCCAGCAGCCACAGGCCGGCGGCGATCGCGGCCACGACGCCCAGCACCTGCAGCGGGCCGGCGGTGATCCCCGCCTGGCGCAGGTACAGCGTGGCGCGGCCGTGCAGGGCGCCGTAGGGCGTGCGGTCGATCCAGGTGCCGCGCGGGTCGCGCACCAGGGCCTCGTAGACCTTTTCCTGGCTCATGCCGCCGGCCATCAGGGTCAGGCGGCGATTGACCCGCTGGGTCTGCTCGCGGGCCGAGAGCAGCAGGCCGAAGATGGTCTGGCCGGCCAGCACCGCGGCCACGAAGGCCAGCACCAGCGCCATCGGAAAGAGCAGTCCCTGCATGGCGTCACCCCGAGATCCGGCCAGGTGAGAAGAGGTTGGGCGGCAGGTCGACGCCGCGCGCGTGCAGCACCTCCATGAACCGCGGGCGCACGCCCGTGGCTTCGTAGGAGCCGGCCACCCGGCCGTCGGTGGTCCGACCCGCACGGCGGAAGCGGAAGATCTCCTGCATGCAGATGACGTCCTCCTCCATGCCGGTGATCTCCGAGACCGACACGATGCGGCGGTGGCCGTCCTCCATCCGCTCGGCCTGCACCACGACGTGGATGGCCGAGGCGATCTGGCCCCGCACCGAGCGGGCGGGGATGTCGAGCCCGGCCATGCCGACCATCTGCTCCACCCGCGAGAGGGCGTCGCGCGGGGTGTTGGCGTGCACCGTGGTCATCGAGCCGTCGTGGCCGGTGTTCATGGCCTGCAGCATGTCGAAGGCCTCGCCCGAGCGGACTTCGCCGACGATGATGCGGTCGGGCCGCATGCGCAGGGCGTTGCGGACCAGTTCGCGCTGCTGCACCTCGCCCTGGCCCTCGATGTTGGCGGGGCGGGTCTCCAGGCGGCCGACGTGGGGCTGCTGCAGTTGCAGCTCGGCGGAATCCTCGATGGTGATGATCCGCTCGCGCTCGTCGATATAGGCCGACATGGCGTTGAGCAGGGTGGTCTTGCCAGAGCCGGTGCCGCCCGAGATCAGCACGTTGCGGCGGGCCTGGACGACGGCCTCCAGCACCAGGGCCATCTCCTGGGTGATGCTGCCCAGCTCGACCAGCCGGGTCATGGCCAGCGGCACGCGCGAGAACTTTCGGATCGAGACCAGCGGCCCGTCCACCGCCAGCGGCGGGATGATGGCGTTGACGCGGCTGCCGTCGGCCAGACGGGCGTCGACCATCGGCTGGCTCTCGTCGATGCGCCGGCCGACGGCCGCGACGATCTTGTTGATGATCCGCACCAGGTGACGGGTGTCCTGGAACCGCACGTTGGTGCGATGCAGGCGGCCGGACCGCTCCACATAGACCGTCTCGTGGGTGTTGATCAGGATGTCGGTGACGCTGTCGTCCTTGAGCAGCGGCTCAAGCGGGCCAAGGCCCAGGAGCTCGTCCAGGATCTCGTCGACCAGCTGGTCGGTCTGGGCCGGGGTCAGCAGGCGCTTCTCGTCGGCCAGCAGGCCGCTGACGGCGCCGCGGATCTCCTGGCGCAGGGTCTCGCGCGGGGTGCGGTCCAGCAGGCTGAGGTTCAGAAGGTCGATCAGCCGCTGGTGCAGCCTGACCTTCAGGCCCAGGGCGTCGTCGATCGGCGCGGGCTGGGCGAAATCGGCGGCCGCGGCCTGGCTTTCGATCCGGCGGGTCTCTTCGCTCCAGAGCATGGCTACCTCCCGACCTGGGCGAGGGCGACGGGCTGGGCCGGAACCAGGGTGTCGGCCAGGCGCGCGATCGCCGCCTCCAGCTTGCTGCCCCGGCGCACGGCGCTCAGCGCCACGCCCTGGTTGATGGCTTGCTGCATCAGCTTGCGGTCCTCGGGCGCCACCAGGTCGAAGGGGCGGCCGATGGCCTGTTCGGCGGCCTTCAGCGACAGGCCGCTGGCGCTGTCGGGCTCGACCTGGTTGCAAACCAGCGTCACCGGCACGTCGTCCAGGCGCTGGGCCGACAGCATGTGCAGCTGCCGGCGGGCCAGATGCACGTGCGGCACCGACAGGTGGGTCACCAGCACGATCCTCTGCGACTGGCGCAGCAGGCGGTTGGTCCAGGCGGTCCACACGGTGGGCAGGTCGACGAGGGTGGTCTCGAAGTCGCGCCGCAAGGCGGCCATCAGGCCGTCGACCAGCGTCGGGCTCAGCGCCTCGACCGGCATCATCTCCTGCGGGGCGCCCAGCACCGCCACGCCGCTGCGGTGGCAGGGCAGGGAGGTGGCGAAGGGCATTTCCTCGACCGCGCCGCCGGCGGCCAGCACCTGGCCCACCGTCACCGCGTCGCCGACGTCGAGATAAAGCGCCGCCGCGCCCATCTGCACGTCCAGGTCGGCCAGGCAGACGCCGCCGGCGCCCGTGCGCCCGGCCAGCATCACCGCCGTCTGGGCCGCCAGCGAGGTGGCCCCGACGCCGCCGCCGGCCTTCAGCACGCTGATGATCTCGCCGCTGCGCTTGTGGGCCCGGCCGGTGTCGAGCCGGCAGAAGATCCGCTCCAGGGCGATGGCCAGGGTGGTGTCGCTGACCGGCGCGGGCAGCACGTCGGCCGCGCCTTGGTGCAGCAGGCGGCGGGTGGCCTCGATGTCGGCGCCGCGCATGGCCACCAGCACCTCGAACCGGCCGGCGCTGGCCGCGATCCGCGAGGTCATGCGCTCCAGTTCGGCCGCATCCCCGGCGTCGACGCCGACGATCAGCAGGTCGAAGGCGTGGGCGGCGCGTTCGGGCCAGGCGCAGTCCAGCAGGCGGAAGGTCACCGCCGGGAACATCGCCGACAGCATCGCCACCGGGGGATCGGCGCCGAGGCCCGCGCCGCACAGTCCCACCCGCCAGGCCGTGGGGCGGCTGGGCTGGGGCGGCGGCGCGACGGTCTTGGGACGGCCGAAGTGGAGCAGGCTCATGACAGGCTCTCTCCGCTGAGTGTCGACGTCATGGTCGGCAGGTTGAAGGGGGCGACGCCGAAGATCTGCAGCGCCACGCTCGTGAAGGTGAGGTTGGCGACGCTGACGCTGACCAGCGGCTCCATGTCGGGGGCGTAGGGGTTGCCCACCTTGCCGATGCCGACATGGCGATAGGTGATGGTCACGTCGGCTGCGGTGATGTCGGGCTGGTAGGCCTGCATCTTGTTCAGCACGGCGTTGAAGGTGGTGTTGTCGAAGCCCGGCGAGCCGCCGCTGCCCTGCGTCTGGGTGCAGGTCGTGTTCGAGCCGGTGCAGCTGAAGGCCATGTCGGGCACGGTGCCGCCGCCGCCATAGGTGGCCGTGCCGTCGTAGGTCGCCATGTAGGTCGAGACGATCGGGCTGACGACGGCCAGGCGCGCGCCCTCGCGGGTGGCGGTCTTGGCGGTGTTGATGGTCCAGCCCAGCCGGCCCATGTCGATCACCGCCAGCAGCATGACGATGAAGGCGAAGCACACCAGGCCGAACTCGGTCGCCGTGGCGGCGCTTTCGTCGCGGGCGAACCGCGAGGCTATGGTCGGAAGACGGGTCATTCTGTCCACGCCTGCTGCGAGCTGACCGTGAACGAGGTGAGGGTGATGCCGGTCAGCGGACCGAAGGATTCGATGTAGGGCGGGGTCGCGGCGACCTGCACCCGGGGCACGTCGGTCATGCCGTCGTAGCGACCCGAATAGGTCCCGCCGGCGTTGCTGACGCAGGTGACGGTGACCGTCACCGTGGCGTTGCTGGTCCAGGTGGCGATCAAGGGCGCGCCGGAGCCGTCCTTGGTGCCGGTGCGGGTCAGGTTCTGGATGTTGGCGACGTCGCCGGCGTTGGTCAGGCCCGCGCAGGTCATCGGCAGGCGGGCGGCGTAGCGGGCGGCGTCGCGCACCGACGAGACGGCGATGTGGTAGTTCCAGAACAGCCGTCCCGCGCCGACAAAGGCGAAGCACAGCAGCACCATGAACGGCAGAACCAGGGCGAACTCGACCGCCGCCGAGCCTTCGCGCCCGGCCAGCAGTCGTCGTGCGAGGGGTGCGCGCTTAGTCATAGAGCCGCACCGAGTAGAGCATAGTCTCCGCGCCGACCGACGAGGTGTCGGTGGTCGAGCCGACGACCTCGCCGTAGATCGAGTTGCTGACGGCCGGGCCGATCAGGAACAGGTCGACATGGGCGATGACGTTGACGGTGGAGCTGCCGTGGACGTTGTCGGCGTTGCAGTTGACGATCACGGCCGAGATGGTGCGCCGGTCGGGCGTGGCCTGGCCGCCGTTCTTGTTGCACTGGGGCGCGGCGTAGTCGTGCGAGCCGCTGTTGGCCGTCTGGCCGTCGGAGAAGGCGCCGGCCGGGGTCGAGATCGACCCGCTCAGCATCGCCAGTTCCCACTTGTAGACCTGATACCGGCTCGGGCTGGTGGCCCCGGCGACCGGCGTTGGCCCATAGGCGGCCCAGCCCGTGCCCGTCGATCCCGCTGGAACCTGGGGGATGTAGGTGGTCGGGTTGATGCCCGAATGGTTGGTGGCGAAGTACTGCGCGACGTTCCACACGCCGCTGCCCACGGTTCCGGTCTGGTTGCAGTCGCGCGGCAGGCCCATGCCGCCGGCGACCGCCGCGCTGCTCGAGCAGCTGTTGCTGGGAACCGAGACCGTGGGGCTGCAGGCGCTGTTGCCGGCGTTGGTCTTGGCGCCGACCAGCGTGTTCATGGCCGGGCGGAACAGCGGGTCGCTCTTCAGGCCGCTGGCCGAGGACTTGTAGATGTCGAAGCGGACGTTGAAGTAGTCGTCGGCCGAGGCGATGTTGCCGGTCTGGGTCTGCACGACCGTGCCGAAGCACTCGGTCAGCGGCGGATAGCGGCCCATGGCGTTCCTGACGTCCGCCGCGCCGGAGCCGACCGACAGGAAGCCGAAGTTGCCCGGGCCCCAGGCTCCGTTGCCGCCGGGCGGCGGGGTCAGAACGAAGTTCTTGCCGATGTAGCTGTCGCCGTCGAACACCAGGCTGGTGGCCTCGTTCGGGTTGCAGATCATCAGCGGCGGCACCTTGCAGATCGCCGTGCCGTAGCCGGCCACCGCGCGGGCCGTGGCGTTGAACCCCGCCGCGCCGGTCAGGGCGCCGAACACCAGGCCGCGGGGGCGCGGCGTCAGGTTGATGCGGATGAACTTGGCCGTGGCGTCGGTGGTGGCGGTGACGTCCGGGTCGCGGCTGGACAGGAAGATGATGTCGCTGGCCGCGACGGCCACGTTGCTCTCGAAGGTGTCGCCCAGGGCCTGGCGGTTGCTGACCAGGCTGCCCATGGCCGCCGTCTGGGCCCGTCCCATCGCGCCGCTCGTGCCGTCCAGCTGGCTGGCGCCGGCCAGGGCGGCGGCGTCCACCGCGTTCTCCAGCTCGGCCCTAAGGGCCAGGGCCCGGCTGACGTCGAAGGCCAGGCCCCCGATGGCGACCAGTCCGATCAGGGCCACCCCGGTGAGGGTGGCCACCGTGCCGGAACGGTCCTGGACGAAGCGATGAAGAAGGCGGGGCGCGCGCGACATGGTCAGTTGGCCGGAGACTTGGCCGCTCCCTTGTTGTCGATGCTGGAGGTGCTGGCCTGGACGGGCTGGATCACCTGGTTCTTGCCGTAGCGGGTGGCCGCCAGGGCGGCCCGGACGCCGTCGCCGCCGGGTTGCAGCACGCCTTCGTAGCGGGCGCCCGGGTCGGCCTTCTGGGCGGCCAGGTTGGTCCGCAGCGCCACCCCGAAGTCGGGCGACAGGTCCTTGCGGGCGTCGGCGCAGCCGGCGAGGGCGGCCCCGGACGCGGCGAGCGCCGCGGCGGCCAGCAGGATCCTATTGAAGGACATGGCCTTGAGGCGCATCGGCCCCTCCCTTGACTGGTTGCGTGCTCGACTGGGTCTTGCCCAGCAGGAACAGTTCGGTGTCGGACGGCGGCACGAAGTTGTCGGCCGGGGTCGCCTGGCGGGCTCGGGTCGGGCGCACCAGGTGCGGGGTGACCAGGATCACCAGTTCGGTCTGGTTGCGCTGGTAGCTGGTCGAGCGGAACAGCGAGCCCAGGATCGGCAGGTCGCCCAGCATCGGGAACTGGCGGATCTGGTCCTGGTAGTCGTCGCGGATCAGGCCCGCGATCGTGAAGGACTCGCCGTCGCGCAGCTCGACCGTGGTCTTGGCCCGCCGCACCTTGATGCCGGGGATCCGCAGCCCGTTGCTGACGAACGAGGCGTTGGGATCGATGCTCGAGACCTCGGGATTGACCACCAGGTTCACCAAGCCGTCCTGCAGGACGGTGGGGGTGAAGGCCAGGCCGATGCCGAACTGCTTGAACTCGACTGTGATCGTCGTCTGGCCGCCGCTCTGGTTCTGGGCCACAGGGACGGGGAACTCGCCGCCGGCCAGGAAGTTGGCGGTGTCGCCCGACATGGCCGTCAGGTTCGGCTCGGCCAGGGTCTTGACCAGGCCCTTGGTCTCCAGCGCGTCGAACAGCACGTCCAGGTCGACGTCGCCGGCCCGCAGCGGGAACTTCAGGAGGCCGAAGGTGTCGGTCAGCGTCGTGGCCACGCCGGTGTCGCCGGTGCCGATGACGAAGTTGTGGTAGTTCGGCGAGGCCGGGTTGGCGGTGTTCATGTTCAGCCGCAGGGCCTTGGCCGTGGCGCGCTCCATCTCGACGATGCGCACCGACAGGGTGACCTGCTGGCTGCCCTGCACCGACAGCATGTTGACCACCTGGCCCGGCGCATAGCTCTCGGCCAGGGCCGCGGCGCGACCGGCGACCGCGCCGCTGCTGGCGGTGCCGGTCAGCACGATCGACTGGTTGCCCGAGGCGACCTTCAGGTTCTCCTCGTTGGGCAGGGCGTCGCGCATCCGCTGGCGCAGGGTCTCGACGTCGGCGCCGACCACCACGTTGGCGGCGGCCACGAGCCGGCGGCCGGGGCCGTAGGCGGTCAGCGTTGTGCCGCCCAGCTTCTTGCCGACGACGTAGACCGACCGCGAGGTCAGGGGCAGCACGTCGGCGGTGTCGGGGTTGCCGATCATGATGTCGGTGTAGGGAGCGGGCAGCTCCAGCACCTGGGCCTTGCCGACGGCGACGTTGACCTCGACCTTGCGGACGGCGACGTCGGAGAGGGCGGCGGCGGGCTGAGCCAGGGCGGTGGTCGGAGCCGCCGCCAGCAGGGGCAGCAGGCCGGCCGCCGCGGCCAGCAGCGAGCGTTTCAGGGTCATGTGGGCGGGTCCTGCGCCGCGCGCATCAGCGGCGCGCCGGCGGGAGGGAGGGGGAGTGGTGGCGGCCATGGTCACAGCCCCACGCGATAGCCGGTCGTCTCGACGCCGCGGGTCACGCGGACCTCGGTCGAAGACGGCGGCATGGACGAGACCGCGGGCCGCGGCGCGGCCGGACGGCGGGGGGCGACGGCCCGGACCGGCGTCGGCGCCGGCGCGTTGACCTGGGTGGGGCCCATGCCCCGCGACAGGTCGGCCAGCGTCATGGTCCGGCGGCCCAGCGGCGCCTGGTCGGAGATCTGCCGCAGAGCCAGCGACACCGCCCCGACCGCCTGGGCCAGGGTGATGGCCTGGGCCTGGTCGGGCGTCACCTCGACCGTGATCGCCTTGACCACCACCGGCTTGTCGGCGCCCTGGTCGTCGGACTGGTCGACGCCGACGACGCGGACGTTCTCGGCCAGCACCTGGGTCAGGCTGGTCTCGGGCTGGTTGTTGTCCTTGCTGCGGGTCAGCAGCACGTCCACCCGGTCGCCCGGCAGCACGAACCCGCCGACGCCGGCGACGTCGTTGGCCCGCAGCGACACCGCCCGCATGCCTTCGCCCAGCGAGCTGGCGAGGTTGGAGCGGCCGCCCGAGCCCGACACGCGGTCGGACAGGATCGGCTCGTTGGCGGCGATGTCCTTCAGCGCGATGCGCGCGCCGCCGGGGCCTGAGGCGGCCTCGGGAATGGAGCGGAAGGCGCCGGCCGGCACGGCGTCGGTCGGATAGTGCGCGACCTTGAGCACGGCGGACTGGAGCTTGAAGCCTCTCGCCAGAGGCTGGGCGGCGACGACGACGGGCGTCGAGCCGGTTTCCTTGACCACCGGGGCGTCCACGCGCCCGGCGCTCATATAGACCCGTGCGGCGAGCACGGCGCCCAGGCCCAGCACAGCGGCCGCGCCAAGGGATATGACGGTTTTCGTCTGCATTGTTGCAACCCCCTCCCCACGTCAGCGGGGAGCCTGTCCTGGCTCACCACCATGGGTCGGCGACGCGGCTTGCCGCCCCGCGCCGCCGACGACTTGGTTCAGCAGTTGGCGGCCGACGGATTGGCCACGCAGGTGGCGGCGTCCGTGATGGCGACCCCGATGTTGGTGCCCAGCAGCACGGCGGCGACGGCGATCGCGCTGCCGATGATGGCCAGGATCAGGGCGTATTCGGCCGCGGCCGCGCCGTCTTCTTCGAAGATCAGTTCGCGCAGAGTATTCATGTCGTATCCTCCTCTAAGTGTTCTCAACCGCGCATCTTTGTTCGCGGGCAAAGAAGAGGTTTCCCCCTTCGACGTGAATTAAGGTCTTAATGATTTGGTAAGTAAATACATCGGTCGGCGTAATGCAAAATCGGTACGGCGGCCCCGAAGGCATACGTCAAACGCACTATTTTTCAGTATTTGGGGCGCAAACGTCGCGCATATGGGGAATATACTTTTAGATGTGTGTCGACGTATGCCGCTGACAGGTTGTCGATGCGAGTGTTTCGCTAGGCGAGAGGCGGCCTAAAATCGCCAAAAGATTGTACTACTCAATTTGGGGGTGCTGTAACGCAGGCCCCTCGACTAGGTCGGCTCGATCGCCCAGGCGGTTCGATGCGCACACCGAGATCGAGTTTCTATTTGAAATAATTGATCTTTTCGGCGTGCCGTCGCTAGGTGGTGCGACAGGATGACGCCCCGGGCGCGCACCGGCTGCACGGCGCCGCGCGCCGATTGACGAGGGAGCGTTCGTCAACCCCGGAGAGAAACTGCTGGTTTGCGAACTCGAATATCACCATCCAGTCACCGTTTGGCGCCTGGGGGGTTAGGATCGTGGCGAAGAAGCAAACCGTGTCCCGGCTGGCCCAGGCCGCCGCGCTGGTCGATCAGCTGATCCTGGCCATCGACACCGAAGGCCTCTCCCGAAGCGAAGCCGCCTCGGCCGCCGCCCAGGTTCTGGGCCTTGTGCAGACCTTGTCGCTGCGGGGCGATCCGGACGCCGCCGCCCTGAAGGCCGCCCTGGGCCGCCTGGCCGAACGCCTGGCCCAGGCCAAGGACGACCCGGCCGCGCCCGAGACGCCCGCCGTCGAGACCACCGTCGCCGGCTCGCGCTTCGCCAAGCGCCTCAAGCGCCTGGCCATGATCGTCACCGCGGGCGCGGTGCTGACGGCGCCGATGGCCGCGGCCGCGCGCGACACCGGCGCGGGCCTGCGCGGAACCCTGATGGGCTCGTCGGCGGCGTCGATCGCCCTGATGGGCGCGCTGCCCGTCTATAGTGTCGGCGACATGATCGTGAACCCCGTGTCGGGCGTCAGCGAGAAGGTGGTCGAGAAGCTGACCACGGTGGCGGTCCGCACCGAGGCGGGCAACATCATCCTGCTGGCGACCACGGTCGGCGACACCTTCACCGACCCGGAGACCGGCAAGGGCTACGAGGTGACCGCGGTCACCAAGAACAGCGACAACCGGGTGGTCGGCGTCACCGTCAAGGAAGCGGTCTCGGGCGCGAGCTCCAGCCTGGCCGTGGTCACCAACAAGTCGACTGACATCGGCGCCGTCACGACCCCGCCGGGAACGGGCGGCAGCGGCGCGGGCAGCTTCGCGTTCACGCCGGCCACGGGCGACGTGAACACCTTCGCCGACTCCAAGTTCGGGGCCAATGGCGGCGACGGGCACGACGGCGGCGGCGTGCGGATCTGCATTCCGTTCATCGGCTGCGCGACCATCGGCTATCCGCCCAGCGGCGGCGGCGCCGGCCAGGCCGGACCGGCGATCACCCATGACCTGACCGTCGCCAACAACGGCGACATCCAGGTCGTCTCCGACAACCTGCCGGGCGTCGTCGTTTCCAGCGTGGGCGGCGACGGCGGCGACGGCGGCGACGCCTTCGGCAACCTCAAGGGCGCGCCCGGCGGCGCGGCCGGGATCGGCGGCAACGTCACCCTGAGCAGCGCGGTGACCATCGTCACCGACGGCGTCAAGGCTCACGGCATCTTCGCCCAGAGCCGCAGCGGCAAGGGCGGCCAGGGCGGCACGGGCTATATCGCCGGCGACGGCGGCACGGGCGGTTCGGCCGGGCAGGGCGGCGCGGTCACCGTCACCAACACCGGCGCCATCTACACCGGCAAGGCCGGCGCGATCGGTATCCTGGCCCAGAGCCTGGGCGGCGCGGCCGGCGGCGGCGGCGACAGCTACGGCATCATCGGCGACGCGGGCGGCGGCACGATCGGCGGAAACGGCGGCGCGGTGCTGGTCCAGCAGGCGGGCCTGATCCAGACCAAGGGCAAGGACGCCCACGGCGTGCTGGCCCAGTCGATCGGCGGTTCGGGCGGCAACGCCGGCGACGCGGGCGGCATCGTCAGCTTCGGCGACACCGGCAAGGCCGGCGGCGTCGGCGGCAAGGCCGAGATCATCGCCAAGACCGGCTCGTCCACCAGCACCGAAGGCCAGGGCGCGCACGCCCTGTTCGCTCAGAGCGTGGGCGGCGGCGGCGGCAACGGCGGGGTCTCCATCGGCCTGGTGGCCCTCGGTTCGGGCGGCGGCGCCGGCGGCGCGGGCGGCCTGGCCAAGGTCACGGTCGAAAGCGGCGCGGCCGTCTCGACCAAGGGCGCCGACGCTCACGCGATCTTCGCCCAGTCGGTCGGCGGCGGCGGCGGCAGCGCCGGCGTCAGCGGCGGTCTGGTGGCCCTGGGCGCCAAGGGCGACGCCGGCGGCGTGGCCGGAGCCGTCGAGATTTCCAGCGGCGGCGTCGTCTCGACCGACGGCGTCGACTCCCGAGGCGTCTTCGGCCAGAGCGTGGGCGGCGGCGGCGGCGCGGCGTCCGGCACGGGCGGCCTMGTCTCGCTGGGCGGCTCCGGCGCGGCCGGCGGCGCGGGCGGCTCGGTCACCGTCACCACCGGCGCGGGCGGCTCGGTGAAGACCACCAAGCAGGGCGCCGACGCCATCTTCGCCCAGTCGGTGGGCGGCGGCGGCGGCAGCGGCTCCAGCTCAGGCGGCGTCGTGGCCCTGGGC